>SKZL01000005.1 GCA_007127395.1 Balneolaceae bacterium | reverse complement strand
GGTTTGGCGCTTTTACAAGGCATTCTTGATCCAGATGAGCTTGACGAAGATTTTAAGCCTACTGCTTTTATCTATACAGCCCCTCCATTCAGGCATACACATTTTGAGGGCAAACAATTGGTGGTTCACAACAGGCAACCCGATAATTATGAATTGTTCAGCTACAATTTATATCCGGGGCCAAGTGCAAAGAAAGGTGTGTATGGAATGTTGATTGGTCAGGGTGAATCTGAAGGATGGGTAACAGCCCACTGCTCTGCTGTACAGGTAAAAACTCCGTATGACAACATTGTAACCTTTATGCATGAGGGTGCCAGTGGAGGGGGTAAGAGTGAAATGCTGCAACAACCTCACAGGCTGACTGACGGACGTTTATTATTAAGTGATAATTTATATAAAGATGACAAAAGATTTTTAGAACTATCACAATCCTGTGATTTGCTGCCTGTAGCTGATGATATGGCTCTGTGTCATCCCTCGTTGCAGAGGAATGACCAAAAATTATGGCTGGAAGATGCTGAAGATGGCTGGTTTGTTCGTGTAGATCATATTAAAGAGTATGGTACAGATCCCAGTTTGGAAAAATTAACAGCTGTACCTCCAAAACCGCTGCTATTCTTAAATATTGAATCGGTGCCCGGAGGCAGAGCTATGATATGGGATCACGTATATGATGAACCTGGCGTACCATGCCCCAATCCAAGAGTGATTTTGCCCCGGGAGATAGTACCCAAAATTGTTTCAGAACCGATAAGTATTGACATACGAAGTATTGGTTTACGTACTCCTCCTTGTACTGCCGAAGAGCCCAATTACGGTATTGTGGGACTTATGCACGTACTGCCTCCGGCACTCGCCTGGTTATGGAGATTAGTAGCTCCGCGCGGACATGCGAATCCAAGTATTATTCAAACCGAGGGGATCAGCAGTGAAGGGGTTGGAAGTTATTGGCCATTTGCCACCGGTAAAAAAGTAAAACAAGCCAATCTTTTATTAAATCAAATTGTAGAAACTCCGAAAGTACAATATATCCTGACTCCCAATCAAAATATTGGTGCCTGGAAAGTAGGCTTTATGTCGCAGTGGGTTGTCCGGGATTATATAGCCAGAAAAGGCAACGCTACCTTTGTTCCGGAGCAGATAACACCGGCCAGATGTAATGTTTTAGGTTATGCTCTGAAATTTATGACTTTTGAAGGGCGAACCATTCCACCATGGTTATTGCAGGTTGAGCTTCAAAGAGAAGTAGGAGATGAAGGGTATGATGCCGGTGCTGAGATTCTACTTGAATTCTTCCACAGAATGCTGAGTCAATTCAATACACCGGACCTGGATGATCTTGGTAAAAAAATCATCGAGTGCTGTCTTGATAATGGGACCGTTGAGGATTATGAGAAATTAACTCAGAATTAAACCAACCTTCTGTAGACGGTAGATGTGTATCTTACATTCCCTGACTCTATATTTGAGAGAGTCAGGGTGTAGGATGCGAATATGTTAAAGTTGATTTAGAGTTTTTTGTTAATCACTCCTCTTCCAGAAATCCCATCAATTTATTTAGACGAGATTCCAGATGACCTTCACCGGCTTCATTCATACGGACTGTTGCCTTTTCCAGCCGCACCTCCCAGAAGGCCACAAAAAACTGTTCAATCAGCTCTCTTACCTTTCCATTGAAAAAGAATACTGACGGACAACATCTGTAAATCGTATGACTTTTTTGGTGTCCGTATTTTCAAAAAGAAAAGGACTTACATCGTTTGCCATATCTTCCATATTCAATAGATTGCATTTGTCAATAACCTGTTCTTTCAAAGTCTTCGCATTTGATATGGATAGCTTTGCATCCAGATAGTTGTAGTCAGGATTTATGTTTCGGCTCATCAAAAATACCAGGTCAAAAAAATCTCTTCCTTTGTTTCGCTTTCGATTGATTATTGCATAAATTTTTTGCGCCATTAAAAGTGGTAGGGGTGTTGTCAATATTGTAGTAAAAATATCAAACTTGTTCAAAATGTGTCGCTCAGGCTCATAATCAAAATGCTGAGGTTCAGTGTCCAGTTGGATAAGTATTTTCTCTTCTCTATGTCCGGATATCCCTTCATCAAAAAGCAAACCCGGAAATTTAATGTGGCAATGCCAGGCTCCTTTCAGTACCGTTTTTAACTCAACATCATATCCTTCTCTTTTCAGTTGTTTCTCAATTTCATCTGCTATGTCCTGAAAGTCATTTTCATTCAAACTCATGTTATCAAAGTCCAGGTCTTCGGAAAAACGATTGTTTCCGTGCACAATTCTAAGGCAGGTTCCACCCAAAAAACATAAATGAGTAGCGTAGTTGCTTTCGTAGATGATTTCCAAAATCTTGTATTGAAGATATTCTCTGAGCATGAATCCTGGAAATCGATGCAGGTTTTCCGGATAAAATGGTTTTATCTCACGCAGTGATAACATTCAAATACTCTTTTAAAATGGTTAGTCTGGTTAGCAATGCTTTTGAATCGATATGATTTGCATATTTATTGATCTTCTCCATTGATAGGCGATTGATCATTTCTGTGGAACTCCAGCGTAGAGATTCAAAATCATCCGGTTCCTCAATTTCGTGATTTAAATAGAGATAATCGATTACTGCTTTTTCCGGTTCCGCGATTG
>SKZL01000083.1 GCA_007127395.1 Balneolaceae bacterium | reverse complement strand
GTATTTACGTATTGTGTGAAATCCATGTATTGCCAGAAATCGGGGGGATGGAACCAGTAGAAGCATTTCAGGTTCAGTGAATCGGCATTCATATTATCAAAATAGACCCTTGGCGGCAGATCCTGGTTCATCCCTTCGTGATTATCCAGAATTTCCTTCAAAATTTCGAGCGCGCGGTTTACTTTTTCGGGTGGGGTATCATAGGTGATGGTGACATCAAACACCCGCCGGATATAAGGGCGCTTGCCGATATTGTGGATCGTCATATTGGCCAGGTTTCCGTTGGGTACGGTGAGTACATGGCCATCCAGAGTGCGGATTTTAGTAGTTCTGACCCCCACCTCCAGAATTGAACCCAGTTTTCCGTCCAGATCAATCAGCTCACCCACATTAAACGGTTTGTCGGCAAAGATCATCAGAGAGCCGAAGAAATTGCGTATTGTATCCTGAGCCGCCAAACCGAGAGCGAGTCCACCGATTCCAATACCTGCAAGAATGCTGGTAATTGGCTGGTCACTGAGGGCCTGTGCAGATTGCAGGACCACCAAAATGACAACCGCTACACGAATCGATTTGCCGACAATCGGGATCAGCATATCATCAATGTTAACCGATTCGTCTGAGGCAAATCGTTTAAGCCATGTGTCGATTACATCAATCTGTCTGTAGATAAAATGACCGATTGCCAGAATAATCAGTAATTCAAGGACTGTATTCAGCAGACTCTGAAAAGCCTCGGGAACAATCAGAAAGGAGATTCCAATGTTTAATCCGAAAGCAAAGAAGAGAAAGGTTACAGACATTGCAGCAGAAGTGGCTGAAATAGCGAGCATATGCTTTCCTGCATCCTGCAATTTCGATTCCATGCGGTGAAGAAGAAATTTCAGAATTTTACCCATAAAAAAAGCAATGGATAAAACGGCTATCAGTACAAGAATTCTCCAGAGTTCATTGCCTGCAAAAACGAGTTCACTTGATTCAGTAATGAGGTCCATCTGTCTAAATAAAAGGTGATATTATAAAAATCTCAGATAGTTATTTTATCTGCATAGTATAGCATTTGGTTCAATCAATATAAACCGAATCATTGATTCTTTGATTAAAAAGACCGGTCTGATTGAATTCAATCTGATTGCTGTAGAATCCCGCGATTCTTTGCTGTCGGGCCAGCTACTCTCATGCAATCGGGGTATGATCGACAGATGGATTTTAAACGACAAAGATGAGTAAATGATGGCTGAATAGTTCTCTCAGCCTCTGCTTCATGATCTGATCCATCAGCATGGTGGCATGCCGATGGATCATCATTAGAATTACCAGGATCAGGAGATTATTGAAAAGTTAGATTCAGCAATTCCTGCATTTTGTCCGGCAGGTCAATCCACGGCATATGACCTGAGTTTTGAAGGGTGATGAGCTCTCCGTTTTCTGCATGTTTGAGCAACACTTGCCATACTTTACCATCAGGATCTATGAAATCGGACTCTCCGATGATCACTGTAATTGGGATATCCGTTTCAGCGAGGGCTTTGGATTGGCGTAATGAGCGCTCATTCCATTTATCATGATCGGTGCTCTCATTTAAAAGTTCAAATACTTTCCGGCTGAAGAAAGCATTCTGCATTTCAGGCCAAAGTGAAATATCTACAACATTCCAGCCTGCAAATTCAATTTTACTTCGTTGGGTCAACTCTCTTCCAGAGAGGCCTTCAGTATCGTATAGGCCTAATTTTTTATGTTTTAACTCAATATTTTCCGAGATTTCTCGGGATAATTCTTCAGAAGCAGTTCTATAGTAGGATATCGCCTCTTCAATCTCATCAGAATGAAAAACATCGCCGTGTACAAAACTGAGTGGCGGGCCTATTAATACCATATGACTTACCCTTTCCGGATAAGTGCCCAGATAATCGAGAGCGATCATTGCACCATTAGAGTGTGCAAGCAGTTGAACCGATTCCAACCCAAGTTCGCGACGGAGTGCATCCAGATCCTCTACAAAGTTTGCATAGGTGATGGTGCTGTCCGGCGCTTCTGTTCGCAGTGAGCCACGCTGATCATATAATACAAAACGGTGTGTTTCGGCATGAGGTAAAACCAGGTTTATCAGGTAGGAGTGGTCTCCGCCATACCCGCCGTGTAAGACGATATAGGTATTTTGCGGGTCCGGATTTTTTCCGATTTCAAGAACATAATGAGGGACATTATCATCGGTATACATCCAAAAGAACTCAGCATCTTCCGGTAAAAATTGAGGGTGTGCCGGAGAGTTCAGTGCGAAACTGAGAATGGCAGTTATGATAAGAGGTTTGATCCATTTCATAATAGTGACTGTTTTTGTTAGTACAAAAAAATTGAATTGAACCCTGTTTTTTGATTAACCGATTAAAACAAGATTCAATAAGTTGAATAACAACTCCAGATAACTCTTATACCTTTTTCAATCACTATTTGTTACAATTTAGAGGGCAACTCCTATGAATCTGTTTTTTGGCCATCCATGTACCTCAAGCCCAGGTATAGAAGATAGCCGATCAGGCAGATCACCAGGCCATACATTGTGGTTATAGAGGATATTTTTAATCCGCTGAAGAGTATTTCAGATGAAACCGTGCCTGCTTGTTCGATGACTGAAAAGGCACCACGGATTTTCCATG
>SKZL01000077.1 GCA_007127395.1 Balneolaceae bacterium | reverse complement strand
TTATAAATAACTGAAAAATTTTATTTATAATGGTTCTGATTGAAAATCTGATTTAAACCGTAGGACTTTATGTCACCTTTTCTTGCAGAAATTATCGGTACTGCTATACTCATCCTGTTCGGGGGTGGTGTTGTTGCCAATGTGGTTTTAAACAAGACAAAAGGAAACAGCAGCGGCTGGATCGTCATCACCTGGGGATGGGCCATGGGTGTATTTGTTGCTGTCTTTTCAATGGGGCAGTTCAGCGGTGCTCACATCAACCCCGCCGTAACTGTCGGACTGGCAACAGCCGGACTGTTTGATTGGCCATTGGTTGTGCCCTACATACTGTCTCAAACACTGGGAGGCTTTATTGGTGCCGTTCTTGTCTGGATGGCATACAAAGACCATTTTGAAGCCACCGAGGATGGCCCGACAAAACTGGCTATTTTCTCAACGTCGCCGGAAATACGCCGATACAGCTCAAATTTCCTGACAGAGGTAATCGGCACCTTTATCCTGGTTTTTGGTGTGCTTTACATCACAGATCCCGGTTTTATCAGTATGGACGGTGAGTTGCTTGCAGCGATAACCATCAACGGTGAAGAGGTCGGATTCGGGCTGGGTGCTCTCTCCGCACTCCCGGTCGGGCTTCTGGTTTTGGGTATCGGCCTCGCTCTCGGCGGACCAACCGGCTACGCGATCAACCCTGCAAGGGATCTGGGGCCCAGAATTGCCCATGCCCTTCTGCCCTTTTCTAACAAGGGAAGCAGCGACTGGGCCTATTCATGGGTGCCGGTCATGGGCCCGCTTGTGGGAGCCGTCATTGCAGCGGGGTTATTTTCGTTGCTTTAAGGTAATGTACCCTCTGCTTCATGATGGAATTGTATGATCCGCTCCTGCCGGCGTAATTACGGCAAGGATCGTCGGTTCCGTTTTGCCTGAGCAATTTTGCCATGTATACACCATTCGTTTGCAGCAGCACGCTTCAGCGTATGGATGCATTTCATCATGCCCGGTGATTCCGATCACCCGGTACAGTTTCATCATACCTGCCAATGCAGGAATTTCCGGCTGTACATACAAAAAAATCTGTACATCAGCACACAGCCTCAGGAAAAAAACAGCTCTTCATCCACCTCCTGGACAAGCTTCCATGCCAGGGGGCCGGTATCGAAGACCAGGTGGAAATACCGTTGCTCCGTACTGCGGACCACAAAATGGTAGTGAAACGCTTTTCCCACACGCTCCCGATGCACCTGCCGGATCTCCGCAATACGATGCTTCTCTCCCTGCCGCGTCTCAAAGCGGTACGGCGTAATGTGATGGGGAATCTCAGGATGCTGAAACCCGCGAATCACATTCAATACATTGATCGGTTGAAAAGTTGTTTTCTTCTCCACAGTTACCGAGTATATTATTCAAGCCCAACTACTTCTCAGATCACCCATCATCATTCTGAGATCTGAGATCTCCATTTCCCTTACCAATACATCTTACACATACTTTATACATATATCAAGAGAAGAGAGAGTTTTATTTTTTGAACAGCAAAATGTTCACAGTACCGGATATCATCAAGGGGCCAAACAGCAAAGAGATCCGGACAGGTTCAGAAGAGAGGGCGGGCAGACACTTTTACCCGAAAAGATCACGGTACGGCTCAGTCAGATGTGCGCCGGAGTTGCGTGCATTGTTCACCTCGGTTCCGACACGATAAAACGAAATCGCATCATCGGGCCACGGCCTGAGCAGGTCGCCAAGGGCATCGGGATCACTGTTGCCGGGATCAAGCCAAAAATCAAACTCCTCCGGCAATAGCATCGCCGGCATACGGTCGTGAAGCTCCCGGATCGTTGTATTGGCAGGTGTAGTGATGATGGTGAAACTGTCGACCAAACTCCCGTCAGACTCTTTCCACAACTCATACAGCCCTGCAAAGTGCAGCAAGCTGCCATCAGACGTAGTGATATAGTGTGGTATTTTTCCTGAAGAGCTCCGTTTCCACTCATAAAAGCCGTTCGCAGGTACAATGCACCGCCGTGAAGCGAAGGCACCGCTGAATGAACGCTTCTCATGAAGGGTCTCAGAACGTGCATTAATCATCGAGTAACCACTAGTACCGGAACCTTTGGCCCACGGTGGAATCAACCCCCAGCGGCTTTGGGAGAGCGAACGCTGCCCATCCCCATCCCTCACAATTGGCATCATGGATGAGGGAGCCACATTGTAATTGGGTTCCGCACGAAACATCCCGTCAGGAACAGCTCCATATTTTTTAATCAGCTCTTCAACTGCTGCATTTAATACATATCGTCCGCACATAATCTAAAATTTGAGTGGAAAGGGTTCAGGGTTCAGAGGATTCAGGGTCAGGGTTAATTTATGGTCATCCTGAATTTATTTCAGGATCTAAATACTTATAAGTTAATTAAAAGCAATGATTTTTGCATGAATACGTGGTCTGGAGATCCTGACCTGCGTCAGGATGACGACTTACTTCTGCCCCCTTTCACTTTTGCCTTCTGCGTTCTGCCTGTCTGTTCACATCTCACGTCTCACGTCTCACATCTCACGTCTCACGTCTCACATCTCACGTCTCACATCTCACATCTCACATCTCACATCTCACATCTCACATCTCACATCTCACATCTCACATCTCACATCTCACATCTCACA
>SKZL01000219.1 GCA_007127395.1 Balneolaceae bacterium | reverse complement strand
CCCAACACCCCTGATTTCACTTTTTCTGTAATAGAGGTGCTCCCGGCGTGCGTCGATCACGGAGTGGATCACCACCGGTACCCGATCCAAAAAATGAACTGCGTACGAACTTAATGTGCATAGTGTGTAGAGTGGAATTTCCCTCCTGAAAAGCAGTCCTTTAATCGCAGCAGCGCCGATCCGGAGTCCGGTATATGATCCCGGCCCGTTACTGAACAGTACCACAGACAGATCATCCACATTCAGGTTATATCTCTCCAAAAGTTCCTGGATGAAGGTAAAGGTTCGTTCGGAGTGAACACCCCTGCCCTCTATTCGCTTCTCCACAACCCGGCCGTTATCCAAACCCAGTGCCACCGAGCAGACCGGTGTAGCCGTTTCTATTGCAAGTATCATCTGTCTAACTCTTCAATTTTCAATAAACCAGGGCTCATTGCTTAGTTGTACCCATCGTTCATAGATACTCCGAAGCTGAGTATAATCCTCTGCCGGAAACTCTTTGCGCCGGATATCGATGTCAAATGAGTATTCAATCGTGTTGCGATCCAGCAGGTACTCTTCGTGCAGAGATGCGCCGCTCAGGCTTGTACTCCTGGTATCGCCGGCCACATCAAATGAAAATCCGGCCGGTAACTCGATTTTGTATTGTATCGAGAGTGATTCCGGTGCATCCAGAGTAACCGGCACCCTGCGCTCTGCGGTTTCAAATGGATTGTCGAACAGATACCCAACCACCATGGGATTAAACTCCAGTCCGTCAGAGAAAGTAGCCGAATAGTTCGGAATTCTGAAACGGGTACGAACCTGAATTTTATCTCTGTCTGAGGCATCCTGAACAATCTCACTCTGGCGAATCTCTACATCACCGTAAATATCAAAAAAAGTATCGGCAACGATCTCTTCAAACGGCCTTCCGCTGTTCAGATCACGCCGGATCTCACGGGCCGGATACCCACGCGCCTCAGCGATCAGCTCACCCTCCAGATGTCCGCCGCCGGATAGAGATGCATCCAGCCGGATATCCAGATCAAACCGGCTCAAACCCGGTTCAATATCTATCCACTCATGCTCCTTCTCACCCAAAACCATACCCTGATCGTTATAGGAATCTATACGGATTAAATCCGGCAAACTGAAGGGATATGATGCATCCATAAAGGTTAGGTCGTCATTGATCCGGCTCACAACGAGTACCCGGTTAAACTGATAGAGAGATGGAAATGCCTGGTTGATCCGCCCTAAATCCCTACCAGAAAAGTACATCGGTTTTGCATCAATACCGGCACCTCTAAGAATGGCAAGCAGAGTCAGGTTGATTTCAGCCAGATTGGCCGGCTCGCCTGTTAATACCCGGTTCAGGTTTGAATCGGCAAAGATGGTGCCCTGATCATTGAATTCTGCCTGACTGTTGACCAGATGAAAGATGGAGTCCTGAGCGGCTTCTAACGACTCTTTGCCGGAAGCGATCTCCCTGCCCAGTTCGTGAAGCCCCGGAAAAAATTCGATGAATTCATATGGGTTGTTGTTTCGGAGTATCTGAGCGGTCACAAATTCCCAACTATTCTCCAGCGGCTGCCTGGGGGTGCCAAATTCACTGATCTGAAATCTTAGCTTACCTCTTACATCGTCAATAGATGAGATAAATGCAGAAGCATCGACCGGTGGAACCTCTTCAGCACTCCACTTCTGGTAAAGAACCGGTTCAGGCCTTCGATAGGTAAAAATGAGTGGTACGCTGCTGGTATCTACCCGTACTTCCTGATACTCAATTTCGAAATCAGCATTCTCTTCGATGACATCATACCGAACAATATCGGAGTTTTGAAAATGCAGGATCGCACTTCTGACAGGCACCCTCTCAGAAAAATAAAAATCGGGCAGTTCTTCAATATATCTGCGTTCCAGCCTGTATTTATACTCAATAACTGCCCCCTGTTGCACATCGGGCATCTCAAATTCGATCATGCGATAACGGGAATTGAGTTCAACCATTCGCAGCTGATCCGGACTCAAATAAGAACGACTGCCGTCCGGATGGTGCGTAACACCTTCGATATGCAGTATCTGTTCAATGCCGTCTGCATAGTAAAACGGTATTCCAACAAGTGAAGCTTCTGCAATCGATAGCGGTTCATCGCTGTAAACTTTTATCCGGATCAAGTAGTCGATCGATGCAGAGATTCTTCTTCCCTCCTCGACCATTCGTATGGCAGACTCCTTCAGAATAAATTCATAAGGATGGCCGTGATCGGTTTCCAGTTGGAGATCATTTTGAGAAACCTGCCCGAATTTGTCAAAAATTTCAACATCTCGAAGCGGGTCGGAAATTACTTGTGCATAACCCTGTACTGGCCAGATTAGCGGCAAAAAGAGGACCAGAATCCATTTTCGAAAAACCGGCATGCAATGTGACTCAACCAACGTTTAATTTCTGAGTGTGTTCACCTGAAACTTTCCTTTGTTATATAGTGCAGTGGCTCTTCCGGTACAAGTTTCATCGATGTAGGGCGAATTTCTTGATTTCGACCTCACCTCCTTCGCGGAATAAACCCACTCTTCATCACTATTAAACAGAGTCAGGTTCGCTTTATTACCCACTTTTAACTCAGGAATTGGCAGATTCAGAATTTTTCTCGGGTTGATCACCAATTTTTCCAATATCTCTTCCAAT
>SKZL01000180.1 GCA_007127395.1 Balneolaceae bacterium | reverse complement strand
TGGATGTAACTGCAATCCGTTGATTCCCGTGTCAAATGATCTTTCATCCGGTGCACTGTTGAATAGAACAACGATTCCGTCCAGATTAGAATCCATTGGTTCACCTGCGCAGACTCCATCCGAAATAGTCATCACAATAAGCCCAGGCACCTGATCGGGGCCTGTATTGTGATAAGTAACTCTTCTATGAATATCCTCAGCCGTTTCCAGCCTGAACAGCGGTGAACTGTACCGTATTCTCAGCTGCTCTTTGAATACTTCGTGCATCTGCTCCATATCTGCTTTTTGAACATCAATGTTTGGATTCAGCAAAAAAGTCTCCATCTCATCCCACCTGTCACGGTTATCCCAACCCGGAGGGAGTCCGATTCCCCAATTATGGGTTTCCATCGTATAATCAACCCTGTTGAACCAGTCACCGGAATCGAAACTATTTCGATCCATCGACTTTGATCGCAGCAGATCTGTTCCCAGCTGATAAAATGGAATGCCTTGTCCATAGTTTAAAAAAGCATTACTCAATATCTGAACCCGAACTCTTTCATCCATTTTCATATCAAATGGCAATTTTGTCATGTTATTATCCCAGAGCGTCTCATTATCATGTTTATCGATATAATTGACCGTTTCCTGTGGTTGTAATGCATATCCGATATATTCATTGCTCCCATAAACCACTTCACCATGGCGGTTAACATAACTGTAATCTGCCAGATTTCCAGCCATTCCTACCCGTATCCGGTCAGCCTGACCTAACAGATCATCCAGATTCTGTTCCGGACTGCCTTCAGCCTCTTCATTTGGGATCAGATACTGCCCGGTTGCGAACCCTTGATGCCTTCCACTCCAGGAATAAAATCCCCCTTTAATCGCATCACGGATGCGGTCGTTAAAATTACCAATACCCGTTCCACCCATATTAAACTGCGTTGCCTGTTCAAATATCCGATTATCGGCTACCTCTCCAAAGTTCCACCCCTCACCATAAATGTAGATCCTGCTTCCATCCACTCCATGCTCTTCCGGAGTGAGTGATTTGACTGCTGCTGTTAAATTTTCCATCACATATTTCGGATGATGACCCATTAAATCAAATCGGAATGCATCAATTTTATACTCTTTTGCCCACAGAAGAATAGAATCAATAATCAGTTTCTCCATCATCAAATTTTCTGCTGCAGTATTGTCACAACATGTCGATGTCTCAACTGCCCCCGTATCTATATTATATCGGTGGTAATAACCGGGCACTACCTTATCTAAAACGGAATAAGGTGAATCTGCGGATGCAAATGTGTGATTGTATACAACATCAATAACAGTTTTAAGGCCGATCTCCTCCAGCGACATTACCATTTCCCTAAGTTCAACTATTCTTTTGGGACCATCGGGATCTGTTGAATAGCTGCCTTCCGGAACATTGAAATGGAATGGATCATAACCCCAGTTAAAACCGTCTAACCGTGCCATGCCATCCATTCTTCCCGGATTGTCATATGGTTTTTGGATCTCACGAGTAATTGGGTTATCGGCTGCTAACTGTTCAAATACTTCTAAAATGGGCTTCTCTCCATAGATTTCACAATATTTATCAAGCGATGGGTCATCAATGAACTCACAGATTCTATGGTATGGATGATGAAGGTCCACCCTCTCCTCCGGATTCTCCCTTACGGAAGCGATATCGTTCACCGGAAGCAGATGAAGATGAGTTAGTCCTGCATTGGACAACTCTTGCAGATGATTCATTCCATCAGATAAGGATCTTCCACTGAATCCGTTGTAAGTGAAAGCTTTGTACTTTCCACGATGCTCCGGTTTAACCGTTAAATCAAAAATACTGAAATCCCGCATGTGTACTTCGTAAATGGAAATATCTGTCGGTTTTGGTAATGACTTAACAAAGCGATCCCAGCCTTCCGGTTTAAGATCCGGATCATTTGAGAGATCAATAAGCTGACTAAACCGGCTGTCCATTGATAAACTCACTGAGTAGGGATCTGTAACTTTAAATGAACGTAATGCGCGAAGTTGTGGGTGATAGACATCTATCTCAAACAGATAAAAGTGGCGATCATACTTTCTCTCCAATGAAAAAGTCCAAACCCCGTTTGAAGGCATCTCTTGACCCGGATCAACTGTTTTTAGATGTTCTTTATTCTCATCAAAGAGTTGCAGTTTTAAAGCTTGAGCCGTAGGAGCCCAAATTTTAACGATCAATTGATCATCCAAATATTGAGGACCCAGTGAACCGCTGTAAACAAAGATCTCATCAATCACACCTGCCGTCTGAACTGCGGTCACACCTGCAACTTGATCATCAATATCATATGCCACCGCTACAATCTGCCCTCTTAAGATCGTTCGGATATCCGGTATCTCAACATCAATTTTGTAGACGTTACGGCCGGCAAGATGCCTCCATTTATCAGATTGCTCATCTGTGAGATTATACCCCGGCATTAAATCTATGCTCAACCCTCCGGAAACCTGAACACTATCGGCTACCATATCCGCTGAAAGAGTGTATCGCAATTCAACCCTCTCCGTACCCTCCGGCGCATCCCATATCAGCCTATCGGTTGTAATCCAGTGAGCAGCTGCACCATCCGGATTGAAATTGATCGAACTACTATAAGTTGATCTTGCCTCATTTGAGAAAATCAACAAGGTTACAG
>SKZL01000349.1 GCA_007127395.1 Balneolaceae bacterium | reverse complement strand
GTTGTCATCTATTCAACTACACCTAATTCCAACGGAACAATCACCATAGTTTCCATTGGTTCAGAAAGTATAAAGGCCACTTTTGATGTAACATTACATATCAGGGACAGCGAAGAATCAGTAAATATTACAGGTGAGTTAAATGCAGAATGTTTAACTGCCGGTGCAGGATTTGGTTGCTGATTTTCTCTCCAAAGAGAATTCATTCGATGACTTTCTGTTATGCCGTAAAGACGTAATGATAAGAGAGATTTTTTTCCGAAAAGGTGCAAAGAGTGATAGTTGTTATTTGCACCTTTACGGTTAATTTTATGCGGTTAAAATTCCCCGTTTTCGAATCGTTCGATCAGTCTTTTTTCGTTGAGCCGTTTCCATTTGGTCAGGCGCGAGGGGTTTAATGAGGCAAGTGTCATCTCCCTTTTGCCAAGCGCACCGCCCGCCCTGGCTACACTCCATCCTGCAACGGCCATCGACGCTCTTGCTGAGGTTGCCGCGCAATAGGTGGATAGCAGAGCATCCGGGGAGCTGATCTTTTTTAACGATCTAAAAACCCCGGGAGTCCAGAGTTCCGGGTTCACCTCAGGTGAAAATGGATCATGAAAGAGATAATCAAATGTTTCCGGGATCTGTTCTTCATCAAAGAGCTGATCAAAGTGCCCAAAATAGAGCTTCAAAGTGAGATGATTAGCCGGTTCAAAACGGTTCAAACCGTTCCTGATCTTGCCAAAAATATCTGTGAGCAGGGGTTTATAGGAATCCGGTTGGAACTCTTCTCCAAAATCGAAACCGGATACCGTGCCGGGGCCTACAGGATAGGCCTCTACCGACCAATAGGTGATATGAGAGCTGTATTCTGTCTCGGCAAGATAGTCGAGTAGCAGGATAAAGTTGAGCCCCGTTCCAAATCCGGTTTCAAAGATATTGAAGGGCTTGTTCTGCCGGATGTGATCCAGTATACCGGTCTGTTCGAAAAAAAGATGACGGCTCTCAGCTACAGCTCCGTTCGGGTTATGGTAACATTGATCATACCGAGGGGAGTAGAGGGTTGTTGAACCATCTTTTGTTCGTTTTATGACAGGCTCAGTGCTCAATGGATCCCGCTCAGTTTTAGGTTGTGTTTGTTAGTTGCTGAGAATCTGTGCGTAGCAGATGAATCGGCAAGCAGGTGATTATGCCTGAGTGTAGTTGAATTAAAATCTGTAATGAGTGAACCGGAATACTGTTTATTCAGTGAGAGTCCGGATCTGCCTAAGGTTTCACAGGTGATGATGCAAGGTCACCGACGACGGTCATCCAGGGCCTTACTTCCCATTTTTTGATAAGCCCGTTTTGTACATACGGATCTGCTTTGGCAAAATCTTCGGCTGACTGTGATGAATCTCCCTGGAATAGCAGGTATGCCTTATCGGCCGGTTCCTGAAGTGCGCCTCCCAAAACCAGCTCACCCCGCTCATGTGAATCCCATGCGAGGGATAGATGTTCATTTCTGTATTTACCCCGTTTTTCAAGGTAATCGGGAGATAGATCGTAAATAAGTAGGTAGTGCATTGGAAATTTGATTTCGGTGAATAAATTATTTCAAATCAAATATACAGATATTGGTGATGAAGTTGAATCATTGAACAATCTCTGATTTCTTGAATATTTTCGGCTGGTGAACAGAGAGCTCATTGTTGAAAATAGTGAGACTGATTGGATCGATCGTTTCGGATCGAATGATGAAACTCTTTATCTGTTTCAGGAGTCATGTCAAATGTTGAAAAATGGTCAGGTTAATCTGTCGGAATTATTTGTTTAACCATTCACCGGATGAGCTGTTCTTAATAGAAAGTGGCCGGATCCCTCTTGATCTATACCGGCCACTTTGTTTTCGTATGTATCACTTTCTCTCTTAAGGAATAAAACGGAGCTGAAATACGGCAACCAGTATGGAGTTGTTCAGATCCATCGGTCCCGATTCGCCGAATGAGTAGTTCAGGTGAATTCTCACAAGCTCAGCGCTATCGTCGTAAATATATCTTGACACACCAACAGTGTAGTTGTTTTGTCCGAACCGGTTAAATGCCCCGGTTAAGCCGCTTTGACCCGGCTTTTGGACCATCTCATCAAAACGGCCTACCACGTGCCATTCACGGGTGATTCGATATCCCATTTCAGCGTAAAAACCGTGCAGTTTATACTCGCCTCCATCTGACAGGTTTACTCCGCGACTGTCATCTTTGCTGGTGAAGCTCATGTATTCCAATTGGGAAAACAGTCCATCAATTCCAAGATTGTTTGTGACAGCCCTGAGCGACCAGGAAGTACGGTTGATGTCAAAAGGGCCGGTTCCGGCCTGAACTACATCCCTTTGCTGGTTTGTGGCCAGATGTGATCCGATTGTAAATCCATCAAAAAGTTCCCAATCTATCCGGGCACCATAGAGGCCGCCACCGGGCTTTCGTTCGGTGATGGAAGAACCGGCATAATTAAACCTTCCTGCCCCATTGCCTGCATGAATTCCGTACCACAATCCACCAGACTGGCCATATGCCATAATCCCTACATCACGAAAGGCACTGTACCCCATTGCATTAGATAACGTAGTTGTAATAGGTGCACGTTCATAAAAAATCAACCTTGATGAAACCAGCCGTGATGTATCAAATGACTGGCCGGGCATCATGAATTGTCCAAGAC
>SKZL01000395.1 GCA_007127395.1 Balneolaceae bacterium | reverse complement strand
TGATAGTCATCTGAGAGAAATTGAAAAAAATGTTGTAAACTTTTCCAGTGAAAAAGCGGCAAAAGAAAATATTGACGAATTACGGGCGCTTTTAAGAGATTACAAGATTTCTCAGATATATGAAAATCAGGATTTTCTCGAAAAAAATCTGATTAGAGAATGGATTTCACAAACCTTTCCTGAGAATGAAAGAAACAGAGCATTGTTGAATATGGATGAGATTGTTCAGGAAGCTATTGAAATTTTAAATGATGAGTATAGCTACATGACCGTGCTCAGGCCTTGATTTTAACTATTTGAGTAAAGCAGATCTACATATACATAGCAAAGAGTCTGATGGGCAGCTGGAGATACCGAAATTGATAAGTAAAATTTCCGGCAAGGAGTTAAAGACGATAGCGATCACTGACCACGATACAATAAATGGCTTTCTCAAAGCCTGCAAACTGATCGAAGAACAGAAGATTGATTTGGAAATCATCAGCGGCGTTGAGTTGACAGCTATATGGGAGGATCGTGAGGTTCATATTCTGGCGTATGATTTTGACTCAGATAACAGTGAGTTTCTGGCACTAATTGCACATCAGAAATTGGCAAGACGTCAACGAATGAAGGAGATTGTGGGATTGCTGAATCGTCAGGGAGTTGATGTTGAGTATGATGAAATCAGGGCAGTCGCCGGAAACGGTAATCCTGGCAGGCCTCATGCAGCGGCAGTGTTGATTAAAAAAGGAGTTGTTTCTTCCATTCCTGAGGCTTTTATCAGATATTTAGCTACAGATAAGCTGGACGGTATAAAGACAAATTACATGAAACTCTCTGATATTATCGATATCGTTAAGTTAGCGGGTGGGGTGTTGTCTGTAGCGCATCCTGGGCCGATATACAGTAGCGATGAACTTGAAAACCTGATCTCTTGCGGGTTAGATGGTATTGAGTGTATTCACCCCAGCCACAATTTTAATGTTCAAAGGAATTATACCAGGATGGCCAAGTCAAAAAATCTGTTGATTACAGGAGGTAGTGATTATCATGGCAGTAACAGATCAGAATATGATCCCTACCTGGGAGTTGTGACCATTAGTCAGGAACATGTAGATTCCATAAGAAGAACAGCAGAGACAAGGAAAAGGATAAAAACACGATAACTCAGATGAAGCGAACAGAGAAAAAAGAGATCAATTGGGCCAGGGTAAAAATTGGAATTGTGGCGGCCAAATGGAACTCATTTATCACGGATGAAATGTTGGAATCTGCAATTCATACCATTCGAACCAAAGGTGTAACAGAGGAGAATATCTACTGTTATCGATGTCCGGGAGCATTTGAATTACCACTGGCATCAAAATGGTGTCTTGAAGAGTTGGATCTGGATGGTGTTATTGCCATTGGTGCGGTTATACGAGGAGGTACTCCTCACTTTGATTATGTGTGTGATTCAGTAACCCGGGGGTTGACAGATCTCAACTTAAATTCCGGCAAACCGGTATCATTTGGGGTCCTTACTACGGATACAACCGAGCAGGCATCTGAGAGAGCAAGTACAGAGAAAGGCAACAAAGGAGCAGAGGCAGCTCTCGCGTTGTGTGAAATGATACAGTTGAAGGCTTCTGTGAGTGGTTCTGTTGAATAAATAATTCTTGAAAAAAGCGTATATTAGCCATAATTTGCAGAGCTTTAAATATCCCGAAAAATATGGCGTTAAAACCCTTACAACTTACAGACACAGATCAAACTTCTGAGGACAAGAAGATCCAGAAGGAGTTGCAAAATGTTGGATCTATTCCGGAACATATTGCAATCATCATGGATGGTAATGGGAGATGGGCTCAAAAAAAGGGAAATATCAGGCTTCATGGTCATAAAGCAGGGGTTGAATCCGTGCGGGATGTTACCGAAAGTTGTGCACAGCTTGGCGTGAAATATCTCACTTTATATGCTTTTTCCACTGAAAATTGGAACCGGCCGTCTGCAGAGGTGAATGGCCTGATGAAGCTACTGGTGCAGGCACTTCGCGATGAAGCTGACCGGCTTCGGGAGAATGATATTAAACTGGTTACAATTGGCCAGATTGAGAGGTTACCCGAAAAGTGTCAGAGGCAGTTGCTTGAAGTCAAGAATATGACAAAAGATAACAGCCGCATGCAGCTCTGTCTGGCTCTTAGTTATTCAGGCAGATGGGATATCACAGAAGCTGTTAAACACATTGCACAGGATGTTCAAACCGGAATTCTGGATCCTGATAGAATTAATGATGAATTGATCAGTTCTTACCTCTCGACCGCATCCATACCGGACCCTGACTTAATTATCAGAACAAGTGGTGAATACCGTATTAGTAACTTTTTACTGTGGCAACTGGCTTATTCTGAACTCTATATAACTGAGACTTATTGGCCTGATTTTAGAAGAGATGAACTTTATGACGGGATCCGATCATTTCAAAAGCGTGACCGCAGATATGGAAAAGTCAGAAATGGACATAACAAAAGCATGTCGGCAACAGTTATTAACCAAATTATATCTTAAACCACGGAATTGAATAGGTACTCGTGTTTAAATTGAAGCATTTCTTACTTACACTACTTTTTTTATTGACCGGCACTTTTCTGACTTTGGACCTGAATGCACAGGATACAGGTGAAATAAGAATTGAAGATCCAACCCGCTCACAACCCCGATCCTTTGTTATTGAGGATATCAAAATCACCGGGTTGATAACTGGCAGGGAATCTTTTCTTCTTGGAAGTGCAGGATTCCAGGTTGGTGATACCATTGAAATACCGGGTGAGATGCTCTCGAATGCAATCCGCCAGCTCTACAGAAGCGGGATATTTTCAGATGTGCAAATCCTGCATGAAAGAGTTGGATCAAATGGTGTCAATATTGAGATTCGGGTTCAGGAACAACCCAGATTGAGACGTTACGAAATTGAGGGTGTTAAAAGATCCGAAAGACGTGACCTGAGGGAGAAACTGAATCTTTTATCCGGATTTGCGGTCACCAGCTCTGTTCGAGAACAGGCAATTAAGACGATTCAGCGATACTTCCGGGAAAAAGGGTATTGGAATACACAGATTGAAATACTGGAAGAATTAAGTGATGATGACGCGAATAGAGTGTCAATAACATTTGTGATCGATCCGGGGGAGCGGACTAAAGTTCGTGAATTTAATTTTGAAGGGAATGAACAATTTTCAAATCGCAGATTGAGAAAAGAGTTCTCAACGATTAAACCGGATCGTTGGTGGAGGATTTTCAAAAGGCATGTATACACCGAAGAGGAGTATAATGAAGGGATTGAAAATATACTTCAATACTATCGTGATAATGGTTATTTGGATGTACGGGTCATAAGAGACTCTGTCTATGTTGATGACTGGCGGCGAAAAGAGGGTGTCTTTTTTGATATTAAAGTTGAGGAGGGCCCACAGTATCGCATCAGAAATATTGAATGGGAAGGTAATACAGTCTATTCAGATGAAGAGCTGACCAGCTTTTTTGGCTTTGAAAAGGGTGATGTTTTTGATGAGTCCAGATTTGATCAGAATCTAACATACAATCGGAATGAAACCGATATCCGAAGTCTCTATGAGAATATTGGATACCTGTTTTTTGACATTCAGTCTGAATTTCGAAATGTGGAAGGCGACTCTGTTGATGTCACATTTCAGATCATCGAAGATGAGATTGCAACCATTCGGAGGGTATCTTTTCACGGAAATACAAAGACACACGATGATGTTGTTCGCCGTACGATTAGAACCGCTCCCGGGCAGACATACAGCCGTCAAGCAATTGTCAGATCGATTCGTGAACTGGGCCAGCTTGGTTATTTCAACCCGGAAGGTATATCACCGGATCTTGAGCCTGACCGTGAGAATAGGACAGTAGATATCATTTATGGTCTTGATGAAACTCAGGGTACCGACAACTTTGAATTTTCAGGAGGTTTCGGGGGGAGGCAAATCGGGGTGATTTTAGCGGCCAGAGTTAATTTTAATAATTTTTCGGCCAGACGAATGTTTGAGCCCGGTGGATGGAACCCGATACCTTCAGGTGATGGACAACGATTGTCACTGGGTGTACAAGTTACAGGAAGAGGGTACCAGAGCTACCAGTTTAGCTTTACAGAGCCATGGTTGAGAGGCCGGCCAACATCTTTGGGTGTGAGCCTCTCTTATGATTTTCTGAATTTTTCAAGAAGGCCAAGTTTTGGCTTTATGCAGCCAAATCAAATTGATGATCGAAGAAATGAACTCTTCTCGGCGAGTGTCAGTTTGGGCAGAAGACTAAATTGGCCGGATGATCTGTTTACTCAACGATTCATATTGACTTACAGCAGGTTCAATGTTTTGGGCTTCAGTAACGTTTTTGATGATGGAAGGGCTAATCTATTGACCATCAGACAGGTTATTGACAGAAATTCAACAGATAATCCGATATCACCCAGAAGCGGATCAAAATTTAGTGTCTCAGGTGAATTTGCGCTTCCAGTCCCGGATTTTGCTCAATTTTATAAATTGAGATCGGAATATCAGCATCATCATTCAATTGTAGGACGGCTTGTGCTTAGCGGAGCTGCAGAATTTGGATATATGGGTTATTTCAGCGATAAGAATCAGAGTAATTTTCAGAGGTTCTTCATCGGTGGTACACAGTTGCAACAGCGTCAGAACTTTGTAAATGATAACATTGATATGCGAGGCTTCCCGGGTGGTTTCAATGGAGTGATTTCTCCGCTGGATGAGAACCAAAACCTGATTGGTGGACGTGTATACAACAAATATTCACTTGAGCTAAGATACCCTGCAGTTACATCTGAGCAATTACAACTGATTCCTTATACTTTTGTAGACGCTGGAAATGCATTCAACAATCTGGCTGAATTTGATCCGTTTAGTGTGAAAAGAGCGGCCGGATTTGGAGTCAGGATTTTCCTGCCGATTTTGGGATTGGTTGATCTGAGTTACGGATACAGATTTGATGGAACTCCTGCATCGACAGATGGACAAGGCTTGCAGGCCGGTCAATGGGAATTTCTGTTTAATATTGGAGCACCATTTTAAAAAGGATCTATGGTTCAAAAAGGACTCTTTATAGGTTTGATGGTCTTGTTTTTGTTTGTACACGATCTATATGCCCAGGCTCAAAAAATTGGCTATATTGACTCCGATGTCATCATGCAAAGGATGCCTGAGTATAGCGGTATTGAACAGAGACTATCCCTCTTGTCGGACGGCTGGAGACAAGAAATACAACGGATGGAAAATGAAATCTCTGAAATGGAACAGGACTTTGAAGCCAGGGAGATTCTTTTTACAGATGATATCAGAGAACAAAGATTGAATGAAATCAATCAGCGTAAAGATCAGTTAAAAAATTTTATTGAAGATAAATACGGTCCCGATGGAGAATATTTTTCCGTTCAAAAAGAGTTATTGGAGCCTATACAAAGAACTATTTTTGATGCGTTATCAAGAGTAGCTTCACGCAATGCCTATGACTTTGTCTTCGACAGGGCTGAAGATATTCGTTTTTTGTATGCCAGGCATGAGTGGAACTTAACGAATGAAGTGATGTTAGAATTGGGTATAGATGAACCAAGTAATTAACCGGTAATAACCTTAAATTTGATCCAAAAATAATCACAGCTAATGAAAAAAACAGTATTAATTATATTCCTTTTTCTGTTACCGCTGGTTGCAACCGCGCAGATGAAGGTGGGTATCATGGACCCTGATTTGGTCATTGATACGTTGCCTGAAACAGAACAGGTTCAGACGGAATTGCAAAATTTTATCAATCAAAGACAGACGACTTTCCAGAACAGATATCAGGATTGGCTCTCGCAGGTAACCGACTACTCAGAAAGATTGGAGGCCGGTGAGCTGAGTGAAACTCAGCAACTCGAACTTGAGGAGAGGCTGTCTGAAATGCAGGAGGAGCTGAACAGTTTGCAGCAGCGAATTCAAAGACAAGTTCAGGAACGTCAGAATGAGCTCTTCAGCCCATTATTGTTGAGAGTTGAAAATGCAATGGCAGATGTGTCTGAGGAACTTGGTTTGGACTTTGTTATCAACAAATCATCCAACACAGGTGATCCGATAATCTATTATGCATCTCAAAGAGCACCTGATATTACTGAAAGAGTGATCCAAAAACTTACACAAAACTAATTTGACCCATTAACAGCATAAACATTATGAAAAATATAAGCTTATTAAGTATCATTGTTCTTGCAGGATTTTTAACTCTGATCTCTGCACCTTCAGCCAATGCTCAAGATATGAAGATTGGTTTTGTAGAGCCGAGAGCAATTCTGGATCGAATGCCTGAGATGAGAGCTGTAGCTCAAAGACTGCAAAATTTTGCAGAACGAAAAGAGCGTGAACTCATGGAAAAACAGCGCGAACTACAGACCGAATTTGAACTCTTTCAGCAGAGAGCAAGTGTTATCTCTGATCAGGCAAGACAGAGTGAAGAAGAGAGGCTAACTCTGTTGGATCAGGAATTTCGCCAAATGCAAAACGATGCTGAACGCGAATTACAGGAGCAGCGCGGTAACCTAATGGCACCGTTACTCCAGCAAATTCAGGAGTCAATCAATAATGTAGCTTTACAACGAGGTTTGGATTATGTATTGAATACTACAACCTCTACCGGGGATGTGATTATTCTCTATGTATCCCCTGAAGTACAGGCAGAGTATGATATCACTGATGCAGTGATGGCAGATCTGGATATCTAAATTCAACAATTCTTATCAAGTAGAAAAAGGTGCCAATCGGCGCCTTTTTTTATTTAATCTTTATAGGTTTTTGGAGTAAACTTTAAAATGTATGCTTCCGGATAGATAAATAAATATGTTAACCACATACCCACCCGGCTTTTGTTTTTCATGCTTGTTAGAACCAAGGTTTTGAGATTTTTCATTCTGAAGGCTCAGGTTTATAACTTATTTTAAGTGAAAATCTGAGCAAGATTGATCAATATGATCCTGCTTTCTGTGTGGCAGGTCAGTGCTATAAGGAGATATCAAATAAAGTGTTATTAGTTAATTATTTATGAAACAGAAAGAGGTTCAGCCCATCGATCGATATCTGTTTGAAAAGAAATTGTGGAAGCAGGGATTCAAACGTGTAATGGGTCTCGATGAGGTAGGCAGAGGCTGTTTGTGCGGGCCGGTGGTGGCATCCGGGGTGATTTTAGAGCCGGGTTCAGAGCTTCATGAAGAGATTGCAGACAGTAAAACAGTTTCATTTCAAAAGCGAAGAATTCTTGCTGAAATTATTAAGGAGAAAGCACTATTCTGGACAGTTCAGGAGTGTTCTGTTTCAGAAATTGATAACAGTAATATTTTGAAAGCTTCCTTAAAGGCAATGATTAAATGCACTGAAATAAGCAATGCTGAACCTGACTATCTGCTTGTGGATGGGAATAGGTTTGCAACCAGTGTAATACCTTATAGTTGTATAGTAAAAGGAGATAATAAATCGGTATCCATCGCTGCAGCATCGATTCTTGCAAAAGTGAAGCGTGATGAATACATGATGGAGTTACACAAAGAGTTTCCGGAGTTTGGTTGGGACAAAAATGTAGGATATCCGACTAAAAGACATTATGATGGGCTGAAAAAATTTGGCTATACAGTACATCATCGGCGAACCTTTAAATTAAAAACAGAAAAATCTTATGTGATTGAGGTTTCTTCTGAGTAGAATAGAAGAGATAATTATTGGCATTCTAATCCTCCCGCTTTCTGATGTGATTAAAATGGATGATATTATCTGTATATACTCAAGGATCTTTTATTAAAGTACAGGTTCAGACAGATAGCAAGCAGTATAATATTGGTAAAAAATGCAGATCCACCATAACTGATGAACGGAAGAGGAATTCCAATGATAGGAAGCAAAGCTGTGGCACTGCCAATATTGATCACAAAGTGGATGAAATAGAGAAAAGTCACGCTCACAAATACCAGTTGAGCAAATGGGTGTTTGTGATTTGCTGCCATACCAAGAAGTTTAAGGAGCAGCAAAGCAAACAGGAGCAATAGGATAGCTGCACCAATAAACCCAAACTCCTCACCTACCACACAAAAGATAAAATCTGTCCACTGTTCCGGAAGAAACCTTAATTGTGTTTGTGTCCCCTGCATAAATCCTTTTCCTTGTAACCCACCGGAACCAATTGCGGTTTTTGCCTGTAGAACGTTCCACCCTGAACCGAGTGGGTCTAATGTTGGATTTGCAAAAGATTCGACACGTGCTCTCTGATGAGGCTGTAAAACCTGATGTAATGCACCCTCAGTTCCGACAATAACCAAAAGACCAAAAACAAGTGAGGTGACTGTAAGCCATACCCTTTTCTGCAAGAGAAAAATGACTATTGTTACTACAACAGCTGTTAGAAGTCCCAATCTCCAATCCAAAACGGTGAAATAACCAATAAGTGCGGGCGAGACCATGAGAGCAGAGATCCCATATGGGAGGCCTGACCAGAATAGTACCACAGGAAGAATGCCTAAATATACAATTGCAACACCGGCTTCATTCTGTAGCACCAGTAATATAGCAGGTACGGCAAAAATTAAAACTGTCATCAATGCAGGTTTCAGATTTTCTGCACTGATATCTCGCCTGCTTGTAAGGTAACTGGCAGCGGCCAGTATGGTTGCAATTTTGGTGACCTCACCGGTTTGGAAATTAATCGGGCCAAATCGAAGCCAGCTTTTGGAGCCGCTCACTTCATATCCGAAAAATAGTGTAACAACCATCAGGATAATGCTGATTATATAGAATAGATATGCACCCTCCTGAAAAATTCTGGGAGGGATAAACTGAATGATTATCAGCATTACAGCAGAAATTCCAATCCAAAGTACCTGTCGTGAGAAGTTGTTAAGTATATAAGAAGGCAGAAACTGAGATACCTCCCCCTGTGTAGCGCTGTAAATGGATGTAAGTCCAAATGCAAACAATGCAACCCATATCAGTATAACAGACCAGCTAAATTCTCTTTTATCTTGCATTTTCTGTTTACACTTTACTCTACAAGGTTTTCAATTTCTCTGATTTCAGGCCGGAACTGCATCACATGATTGTAAATGTGAGGCCGGTTAGTTTCACCGGTCAGATATTGTTCTATGAGCAATGATGCAATCGGTGTGGCTGAAACAGATCCAAATCCTGAGTTCTCCATCAATACGGCAATGGCTATTTGTGGATCATCAGCAGGTGCAAAAGCGATAAACCAGCCGTGGTTTTCTCCATGAGGATTTTGAGCAGTTCCTGTTTTTCCTGCAATTTCAATTCCGGAAATTCTGCCATAGTAGCCTGATCCACCCTGTAAAAGTGCCGCTTTCATACCATCAATTACAACCTCCAGATGTTGTGGCTGAATCCAATCAATTTTTTCCAAAACCGGATTTGTATAGCGCATTTCACCGTCAGGTTCACGGACAGCCCTTACAAGATGGGGTTGAACCCTGTAGCCTCCATTAGCAAGGCTGGCAGTTGCAACAGCCATCTGCAACGGTGAAACTGAAACCATTCCCTGCCCTACACCCAAACTTATAAGATCGCCAATTCCCCATCTTCTCTCACCGAATGTATTGTTCATATAGGTGCTGTCCGGAATGATGCCTGCACGCTCAAAAGGGAGGTCCACGCGGTTGAGGGGCCCCATTCCAAAATCTTTAATAAGTTTTGACCACTCATTAAGATAACCGCGGGTTGCTATCCGATCCATCATCCAGAAAAAGTAGGTATTACTGGAAAACTGTATAGATCTTTTCAGGTTGTAATTGCCGGGATCAGCCAGATCATTATAACGCCTGCCTCTCGTATAAAATCCGGGATTATAAAGTTCCCACTCCGGTGTGATTAAACCCATATGGAGTCCTACCAGACCCATAAAGGGTTTAAACGTAGACCCGGGTGGTTGTCTGGACGAGATGGCACGATTGTAGAGGGGGGTAAATGGATCTGAATTTAATCCCTGCCAGTAGGAGAGATCAATTCTTCCTGCCAAGCGGGATAGATCAAACTGAGGTGCGCTAACGATACTTAAAATACCACCCGTGTGTGGGTCGATGGCTACCAGGCCACCACGCTTATTTTCCATAAGGATTTCTGCCAGTGTTTGAAGTTCCGCATCAAGAGTAGTAATCAAGTCTGCTCCTTTGGTAGGTGTCACATCCAAGGAACCGCCGTCATATGGGCCCAATGCCTGTCCAAAGGCATTTACACGCTGATAGGAAGTACCACGATTCCCTTTTAGATAATCTTCATAAATCATTTCGAGGCCACTCTTACCAATTCTATCTCCGAGGCGGATGTCATCTGATCTGAGATACTCTTCTCGTGTCGCTTCT
>SKZL01000293.1 GCA_007127395.1 Balneolaceae bacterium | reverse complement strand
CAAATGAAATTGGAATATCCAGTACTACAATCAACAGGGATTACATCAGTGTTTGGGCGTTTGATGTGGAGATGGATGGAGACCTGGACATTCTGCTGGCTCCACGTGAAGGAGTTCCGGTCGTTTTAAGGAATAATGGTGATGGATCATTCACTGAAGTAAATCCATTTTCTGAACTTGAAAATGTGAGACAATTTTTATGGGCAGATCTTGTGGGAGATGGTGCACCGGAAGCAATATTTCTATTGGAAAGTGGAGAAGTTATCGTCTTCAGAAATCTGAGAGGAGGAAACTTTGATGATGGTTATACTCTGACAAATAGTACAGCCGCCATCTCTGTGGGTGATATCGATGCGGATGGACAGTTTAATATCATTTCGGTTTCAAATTCAGGAAACTTTCAATCCCACTCATACTCGTTGAGATACAGTGAGTGGACCGGAGAGGATCTGATCAATGACTGGAATGCCGAACTGGAGACAGGTAAAACCAACCTTTTTATAGCTGATATTGACAATAACGGCGCTCTCGACCTGATACTTTCAACCCCGCAATTTACATCTATTTGGCTGGGTGATGAGAACAGAAATCCGGTTCATTATGACAGGGAATTGCCGGGGGGTGTTGTTAATATATTTGATGTGGAAGGAAATGATCGGCTCGATCTGTTGGCCATATCAGAGGATTTAGAACCATTTTTCCTGAATAATGAAGGAACAAAGACATATTTTGCCCGCCTGATCCGTGCAAGAGCATCCGGAGATTTAGGTGATCAGCGAATCAACTCTTTTGGGATAGGCGGAGAGATGGAGGTGCGGTCCGGACTTCTCTATCAGAAAGCATTAATCTCGTCTCCGATCATTCATTTTGGTTTGGGAGAGTATGAGGAAGCTGAAATGCTTAGAATCATATGGCCGAATGGGTCAGTACAGACTGAGTTTGCTGAACTGGGAATGGGTGCGACTATTTTTAACGAGCAGATCTTAAAAGGTTCCTGCCCATGGCTCTTTTCAAATGATGGTGAAGAGATACAGTTTGTAACCGATGCTATCTGGCGCTCACCTTTGGGCCTGAGAATCAATGCACTTGAAACAGCCGGTGTCATTCAAACTTATGATCGAGTAAAAATACCGGGGCATATGCTCAAAGAGACAGACGGTGTCTATGATATACGTGTAACCGCTGAATTGTGGGAAACACACTTTTTTGATTATGTAGACCTGGTCGCTGTTGATCACCCGGAGGATACAGAGATCTATATTGATGAGCGGTTTGTCTTTCCCGCACCGGATCTCTCCACAAAAATCATGACAATTCCTGTTCCGGTTGCAAGTGTAACAGATCAATGGGGTAATGACCATACAGAAACCGTATCTGAACTGAATCAACAATATATCGCACCATTTGAAAAAAGTGCCTATCAGGGGTTGACTGAAATGCACTCTATTGTGATTGAATTGGATGATCAGCCAGATCATGATGCTCTTTATCTGGTAATGTCCGGATGGCTCAGGCCTACAGATAGTTCAATTAATCTGGCGTTGAGCCAGGGATCTATCGATCCTCCTTCATTTATGGTTGTTGAAGTGACCGATGGTAATGGTGGATGGAAAATGATCCATGAAAATTTTGGGTGGCCTGCCGGTAAACTTAAAAGTGTTCTGCTCGATTTGGAAGGACATTTTGAGCACAATCAAGAAAGAAAAGTACGTCTGACAACATCAGCTGAAATCTATTGGGATTCAATTCTTCAGGCGGAAAAGAGAAGTGAATCTCTCTATCGTGAAATTTCACTGGATCCTGTAAAAATGGAGTTACGGTTCAGAGGTTATTCCGAATGGAACAGAGCAGATTCAACTTCACCTAAACTGCCAACATACGGCGAAATATCCAGTACTGCCCAGAGATGGAGAGATCTGGAAGGTTATCATACACGATTTGGTGATGTCAGTGAACTTCTTGAAGAGATTGATGACAGATATGTTATCATGAATGCAGGAGATGAAATGGTTCTGCACTATAGTGCACTTCCTGAACTGCAGGAAGGGTATAAGCGCAGTTTTGTCTTTGTCTCTGATGGATGGGTGAAAGATGGAGACTACAACACTGAAGCTTCGGCTACTGTAGGGCCCTTGCCTTATCACGGAATGGCAGATTATGAATATGACAGTGATATTCCGCTGTGGGAAGATCCGGTCTTTTTAAGGTTCAGAAACGATTGGATAAACTACCACGCTCGTTACGTTACACCTCATGTTTTCAGAACTGCACTGATATTTGAAAATTGAGAGTGTTGGCTAAAGTTTTATTTTACAGCTTGACTGTTTAATTACTATGATCGGTTTCACGGTAAAGACGAATAGAGTGAGACCGATCATTTTACTGATGAGGATTGACTTTTTATGGTTATAAAAAAAGGCAGCCACAAGCCGTTCTATACGATAATTTTGCTTCTTGTTCTGATTCTTTCTGGTATGAACTCAAAAGAGGTTTGTGCTCAGGATGAGTCTCAAAACAGTGTCAGAATTGGTTTGATGCTTTCCCAAGATCCGGAAATTGATACGACTTCAATGGAGTCACTTTATACTGTACAATATCTTGTGCAAAAAGTGAATAGTGAGGGCGGAATTGACGGAAAGAAAATTGAACTCTATTATAAATCAGGAGATGGAGACTGGGGAATTAGCTCTAAAAAGTCAGTAGAACTT
>SKZL01000092.1 GCA_007127395.1 Balneolaceae bacterium | reverse complement strand
TTTTGAAACTTAGAAAGGAGCTGCCCCATCTGGAAGAGATTATTATTCTGGATCCGGATTTTGAATCTGGTGACGATTACCGATCTCTTTCGGAAGTAGAAAATTTGGGTAGAAAAAAGAGGAAGAGGGGCGACAAAAGGGCTGAGAAACGCATTCAACAGATAAAACCTGAAGACCTCTTCACGTTGATCTATACCTCAGGGACCACCGGAAAACCAAAAGGTGTGATGCTGACCCATGAAAACATGATGTCGCAGGTGAAAGTAATCTCTGTGGAACTAAGCTGCACGGACAGAGTGCTCTCAATATTGCCTATCTGGCATATTTTTGAGCGTGTATTTGAGGTTTTTACGATCGCTTGCGGTGTCTGCACCTACTATTCAAGTATTCGTTATCTGGCTGAGGATCTGAAGAATGTAGAACCGACATTTATGGGTTCTGCACCACGATTATGGGAAAGTTTATATCAGCGTATTCGTAAGAGGGTCAGTGAGGCTCACCCAATGAGAAGGCTGCTCTTTCATACTGCCTATTTTTTGAGCCGTCAATACAATAACTCGATCTACTTTCTGACGGGCAAACAGCTTCAATTAAAGCCGCAATCTGTACTGAAAAGGGTGCTTCTTTCCCCATTTCATGCGCTTCGCTGGCTTATCGTGGTTCCTTTCTACGGATTTTTTAATGTGGCGGTTCTGGAGCCTGTGAGGTTAAGTGCGGGCGGATCATTGAAAGCGACCATTTCAGGTGGTGGTGCGCTGCCTGTGGAGATCGACCGATTTTTCAACTATATCGGTATTCCGGTACTTGAGGGATATGGTATGACAGAGACTTCACCGGTGATTGCTGTCAGGCTGGAGGAAAATATTGTGATCGGTACGGTGGGTCCGGCGCTTGAAGATACAAAGGTGCGAATAACAGATATTGAAACCGGTGCTGTCATCTACCCAAACCCTGAACTGCCGGATGAGGGGAGGGGTATCAGAGGAGAGATACGGGTTCAGGGTCCGCAGGTGATGAAAGGCTACTACCGTGAACCAGAAAGAACGAAGGAAACAATTGAAGATGGATGGTTGCGCACGGGTGATCTGGGTATGATTACCTATAATGACTGCCTGAAAATTTTGGGACGATCCAAAGCCACAGTAGTGCTTTTGAGCGGAGAAAATCTGGAGCCCGAACCGATAGAGATGAGACTGACCCAAAGCCCATTTATTGAACATTGCATGGTTGTTGGGCAGGATCAGAAGCATATAGGAGCATTGATTGTACCCCGAATGGAAGGGTTCAGGGATCTGGGTTTCAAACCACAGTCACTTGAAGAGCTGGTAGAGGATCCGGAAGTCAAAAAAACCATTCACTCTGAAATTAAAGAGATGATTTCCGTCGACAATGGCTACAAACGGTTTGAACTCATTCAGGATTTCAGGTTGATTTCGGACAACTTCAAAGTAGGTGAAGAACTTACCAGCCTCTTCAAGATGAAACGCCATATCATACATGATAAATATGCAGGTGTGATCAACGAAATGTTCAAACAGGAAACAAAGGAGCGGGGATAGAGAGATGGAATTTACAACACAACTGCTTTATCCGATCGATCAAATTCTCCTTGCGGTGATGATCTTTTCGATCATGTTTGGCATGGGGGCAAGCCTGACCATTGACGATTTCAAGACGGTTTTTCGATATCCCAGAGGAATTTTGATCGGATTTTTGTCTCAATTTGGCCTGATGCCATTTTTTGCCTACAGTCTTGCGGTATTCTTTGAATTACCGCCGGCGTATGCTATTTCAATCATTTTGATCGGGTGTCTGCCAGGCGGGACAACATCCAATATGTTCGCCTATTTCGCTCGTGGATCTCTTGCACTATCGATCGCGATGACAACAGCCTCCACGATTATGGCACTTTTGATGATGCCGATACTTCTTGAGTTTTATACGGTAACGTTTGTCCAGGAAATCAGTGCGGAGCTACAGGCGGCAGGTGAAGCAGTCGAATTTGTGATACCCACATTAAATATTATCGCTTCACTTTTGTTGGTTTTAATACCGGTAATTGCGGGGATGTTTCTAAGGTATAAATCACCAGAATGGGCAAAAACGGCTGAAGATACAGCCGGTTTTATGGGAATTATTGTGATTATCTATCTGCTCGGAACAGCATTTGTAAGACATACAAACCTGCTGTTGCAAACACCGGGTGAGATTTACTTATCGGCAATAGCTGTCGGGCTACTGGGATTCTTTTTTGGCTTCTGGATGTCACGGATCTTCAAGTTGTCGCCGATTTTTCAGAGGGCTATTTCACTGGAGACGGGGATACAGAATGGGCCGATAGCGTTTGCGATTATTTTATTGAGTTTTTCTGAACCCTATCAGAGTCAGATGCTCTGGCTGGCGATACTTTACTCCACCTTTATCGTCATATCATCCTCCTTTATCACTCTCTATTACAGAAAGGTGGGTAAGTTTGACTATGAAGTGTATCAAAATACGCAGATTCATAACCGGCTGTTTGGTGATGATTATGTGAGTCAATATCCGAAAGAGTATCTGCCGAAGAGGATTGCAAACGACCCGAGCCAGGGTTCGAATCCGAAGCAGATAAGATGAGAGATGAGTTTTTAGTGTTGAGTGTTGAGTTTTAAGTTCCCCCCACCCAACTCAAAACTAAAAACTGAAAACTCAAAACTCTTTTTAAGGTAA
>SKZL01000278.1 GCA_007127395.1 Balneolaceae bacterium | reverse complement strand
GGTATGAACGAATTACCGTTACATACCGTAACAATTTTCGATCACAATACAATTTTACACCTATTGACCGCGACTCAGCCGAAGTGAACTGGTTTGAAGCACTATTAAATCCATCTCTCTATCGGGAAGCTACCGGTGATGACAGACACCTCTCTTATGGTTTTACTCAGAGGGCTGATGTGAGTGCATACCAGATTATTCCCAGTCAGTTTATCAATATCAGTGCCAATTTAAATATCAATGAGTACTGGTATCCATCCTCCACACGCAGGGAGTTAAATGAGGAGACCAATCGCCTCGAAACAGTTCAACAACCCGGTTTTGTCACGGCCAGGGATTTTTCAACTTCACTCTCCTTTTCGACCACATTTTACGGTATTTCTCAAATGCGAATTGGCAATTTTGAAGGGTTGCGTCATACAGTTCGACCAAACATCAGTTTTAGTTATAGCCCTGATTTTTCAGATGAACGATGGGGTTACTTCAGGGAAGTTGAGAGAGACACCCTTGGAAACAAACAAACATACTCCATCTTCCAGGAAGAACTTTTTGGCGGGCCATCAGCAGGGGAACAACAGACAATGTCATTCGGATTAACCAACATTTTTGAAACGAAGCGGGTCAGACGTGATTCAACCGGTGAAGTTACATCCAATAACCTCCGTATCATCGACAATCTCTCTGCGACATCCAGCTATAACTTTGCAGCTGACAGCCTCAATTTCGGGCGGGTAAATCTCTCATTATCATCAAGAGTTGTTGATGGGTTACGGTTTTCTGCAGGTGCATCATACTCTTTTTATGCACGGAATGAAAACGGTACCGAGATCGATACCTATATCTGGCAGGAGTCGAACAAATTGTTACAACCAATCAGTTATAACATGAGCCTTTCAACCTCGATTCAGAGAGGAGGAAGTGGTGGCCAGAGGACACGCATCACCACACCACACTACAGGCCCTATGACCCCTTTAATCAAGCTTTTTTCGGCCCCGTTGACCACCGTTTTAACAATCAGCCCATTCAGGATTACTCTTCCACATTCCAGATGGGCCTCGATTTCAGCTATCGGTGGACATACCGCTTCGGGCAGGACGCCAGAAAATCGGCTGTATTGAATGCAAATAATATTCGATTTAACCTGACACCCAAGTGGAGTGTCAGCACACGGATCGGTTATGATTTCATTGAAAAAGAGCTCACCCCTTCCCAGTTTAGCCTGAGAAGATCCATGGTTTGCTGGGATCTCGCATTCCAGTTCAACCCATTTGGTGATTTTCAATACTACACATTCCGGCTTTCACTCACAGGCGGACAGATTCAAAGCCTGTTCCAGAAGTTGCCCGGATTGAATAATCTGGAGAGGAGTTCATCTCCTACAGGCAGAAGGCCGCCGGTATTTTAACCTTTCGTGAATTTGAGTATGAAACTTCAGTGAATCCACCTTAACTTCTATGTTCTGTTAACAACTTAACTCCGAACCACCGTCAGATGCAGGATACTGCCCGATTATTTGCCTATTCCACCTGGGGTTTAATGATCTCACTTGGGATTATCATTTTTACTCATCCCTTTTTCCAGTTTATTAATGAGTCTCTCTTCACTCTCATATTCATCCCACTGGCATTTGCCTTTCTCTATTTTAACCTGGCCCATGTAGCAGTAAAAAGGTTCATCCGAAAAGTCGTGGCTCCTACCAATCTTCACATACTACTTGCACTGCTCATATTCCTTCCGCCATTAGCGTGGATCATCATCATGAACAAACCTTACGAGACTGAGGATTTTTTGCTGATATTGGTACTGTTGATCGCCATCGTTTCAGGAACAATAATGGGCAATAAGGCAGGTATAAAGGCAAGATATGAATACATTCAAATGCTGAAAGAAGCTCAGAAAAAGAGCAAGGCAAGTTCCTGAGAGATCAGTTACCGGAGTTTATGATTAACTTTTTGCCGGTCACCTCCTCAAAAAGTGCATTTTTTCTGAGTGCACCCCAAATCTCAAGTTGAGGATCAGCCTCTGTGTTGACCCGGATTGTAATTGCATCCTTTCCGCTCTCTAACTCCATAGAACGGACATTCTGATAATGGCTACGATCCAATCCATCTGCAATTCTGAGTATAGCAGAGAGTTTTTGAACCTTTGACCGGGTGTTTTTATCCAGCTGCTTGTAGGTAGGATGGCGCTGTTTTGGGGTCGAACGCCTGTGATATCTTGCAACGTTTGCCATGATCTCTATCTCATTCTCACTGAATCCTCTCAGATCAGCATTTCTGATGATATAGAGAGCGTGTTTGTGATGTTTTCTGTGAGAAATGTAATATCCGATATCATGCATATATGCAGCATATTCCAACAGTTCTCTGTCGTTATCTGTCAGGCTCAGATCCTCTCTCAGAAAATCAAAAATCTGCATTGAGAGTTTGGAAACATGCCTGGAATGAAGTTCATGCCAGTCGCACTTGTGAACCAGTTCCATCACGCTTTTACGCCTCGGGTCCTCAACAAAATCGATCTCCTTAAGATCCTTCAATTCTTGTTTGATATATCGCAGTATGATACCTTCACGCAATGCCTGTGCGGATATCTTCACATCTTTGATTCCAAATGTTTTCAGTACATATTGAACCAGTACAAGACCGGCCGGAAGCAGGTCAATTCTCTTCTCATCCAGTCCCTCTATTTTGGATCGCTGCTTATGATCCATTCCTATAACATCATCATAGAATTCAAAAAACTGTTTGGCGGTGAATTTTAATTCATTCAGCGAAAGTGATGGTGAACTCTTCAGGCGATGGGATATCATCAATGCAATATTCTCCATTGTTCCTGATGAGCCGATCAGTTTTACAGCCCTGTGTGTGGCAAATGCCTGTGCAACATCTACCAGTTGATCCCTGTAATGATCCTGCAGTTTTAATATCTCTGAGGGAGTGATCGGATCATGATGCACGAACTGGGAAGTCATTCGCGCAACACCCAGCTTTTTGCTTGATAAATAGAGAAGACTCTTTTTATTGGCCAGTATATACTCCACACTCCCACCACCAATATCCATGATTAATGCAGGTTTATCCGACAATTGAACGCCATGCTGAACGGCCATTCCAATCAACTCCGCCTCAACCCTTCCCGGTATAGCAGTGATTTTGATACCGACCTCATCTATCACACGCTGGATCAGTTCACCTCCATTTTCTGCTTCCCGGATTGCACTGGTGGCAAATGCTAAGATCTGCTCTGCTCCCTGATGCTCTGAGAGTGTTTTGATCTTTTTCAGTGCATCAACGGCACGCTTCATCGCGTGTGATGAAAGTTTATTATTGAACCCTTTTTCTGCAAGCAATACCATCTCTTTTAACTTGTCGATGGTGTAAAAACTGCCGTCAGGATAAATATCAACGATAACAGCATGAAACGAATTGGTGCCGAGATCGATGGCGGCGACTCTTTGAATGGGTCTGTGGAGTTGATATTCAGACATTTATGGTAGATCGATTTTTTGAGAAGGAATTTTAGATACTTAGAAGTCAGAGATACCAGTTATTCACTATAATTCCGATCCGTAACTGCGTTATGATAAAAAAAGTAGAGTCCAAAATCTTACACAATTTTCAATTGATCGTATTAATCTTGTGAAGTTACCCTTTAGCTTTCTTATTTTTTAGCCGATGAATTCCAAAATCCATACCGAGTGATTTAACCCTGCCCCCTGGAGTTTCAACGGTCATGCCCATACTGTGCTCTGTTCACTGCTATTCAGAGCCCCGGATTTAAATACAGAAAGGGTTTTAATAGACACTCCCGATGATGATTTTCTGGAACTTGACATCCTGGACTCCGATAACGATAAACCGGTCGTTGTACTGCTGCATGGTTTGGAAGGCCATTCTAAAAGATACTACATTGCGAAGTTGGCTCAAGAGATACATCGCCGCGGAAACAGTGTGGTTATGGTTAATTTCCGGGGTTGTGGAGACCGGATCAATCGTCAGCGCAGGTTTTATCATTCGGGTGAAACAGAGGATCTTGAAACCGTATTAAAATGGGTCGAAACAAATTATCCAAACAGAAGAATCTATTCGGCGGGGTTTTCACTTGGTGCAAGCGTATTGTTCAACTTTCTAAAAAAGCATGGAAAGAATCAACCGCTTGTAACAATGGTTGCTATTTCAACACCTTTTGAACTTAAGAAAGGATGTATTAATCTGAATAGTGGCATTAACAAGATGTATTCAAAGCGATTCATTCTGATGCTGGTAGATAAACTGGAACGAAAGCGGAAGTTGATTCCTGATTTACCGAAATTCACCGGTTCGACACTTTATGATTTTGATGATCAGGTAACTGCACCGATTCATGGTTTCTCAAGTGCAGATGATTATTATGAACGCTGTTCCAGTTACTTTTTTATCGATAAGATATTGACAGATACTCTGGTTATTCACAGTAAAGAGGACCCCATGACACCATTTAAATGGACCCCAACAGATGCGATCCGGAAAAACCCGAAAATTTATCCGCTATACACTGAAAAAGGGGGGCATGTTGGATTCTGGGGGAAACCCAAAGGCTGGTTAAACAAAACCGTTGCTGACTACTTTGAAAATTACCGAAGCAACGGAGTATGATCATTTTGATCCGATCATCATTTCAGATCTCTTTTTATTCTTAAACTTTTCACAATAAAGTTATGGTAATCATCATCGGAGCCGGGCCTATAGGCCTCGCTGTTGCAATTGAATTAAAGAAAAAAGGGATTGAATCAAGAATCATCGAGAGAGGTACTCTGGTTAACTCCATTTTTCACTATCCGGTCAATATGACCTTTTTTTCAACCTCGGATAAACTGGAAATCGGTGAGATCCCATTCATCTCACACGGGTCAAAACCAACCCGCCACGAAGCACTTGAATACTACAGAAGGGCAGCTGAGCATTATCAACTAAAGATTCATCTTTATGAGGATGTAATAAAGGTTGACGGTGATGATGGAGATTTTGAAGTGCATACTGACAAGAATAGCTACACTGCAAAAAAGGTGATCCTGGCTACCGGATTTTACGGACAGGAAAACCGGATGAATATACCGGGCGAAGAGCTTTCAAAAGTAACACATTACTATGACGATCCACACCGCTATACCTGGCAAAATATTGTGATCGTCGGTGGTGGCAATTCAGCTGCCGATGCAGCGCTTGAAACCTGGAGATGTCAGGCAAATGTTACCCTTGTGATCCGGTATCCGTCCCTGAAACCATCCATCAAGTATTGGGTAAAACCGGACATCGACAACCGGATCAAAGAGGGATCAATAAATGCATATTTTGAATCTGAACTGACAGAAATCAGAAAGTCTGAAGTCGATATTCAAACACCGGATGGCCTTGTTACTATACCCAATGACTTTGTACTGGCAATGACAGGATATCACCCTCACTTCGGATTGATGCAAAAATTGGGTATTCAATTAACTGAAGATGAGAAGAAAATGCCTGTTTTCGATCCTGAGTCACTCGAAACCAATCGCAGAGGACTCTATGTTGCCGGTGTGGTTTGTGGGGGGATGGATACCAGCAGTCTGTTTATTGAAAATACCAGGGTTCATGCCAATCAGATAGCTGAACACATTGAGAAGAGTAACTCTTAGGTAAAAAAATAGGGCAAGCTACCCATATCACGCCGCTACGACCTGCTACCGCTGCTGCCTTCCGACCCTGACGGAGTTCACAAGGAGCTGGCTGTATGGAACTTGCCCCGAATTTGATCTATGTCGAGCTACGGGGGCGAAGCACTGCTTCGCAACATCAACGCTCAGATCCTAAACCTAAACACATCTAACTGCAGGATCAACGCTCCCACTGCTCGCTTAATCTGTGGAGCTACGGGGATTCGAACCCCGGACCTTCGCGCTGCCAGCGCGACGCTCTAGCCAGCTGAGCTATAGCCCCAAGAACAGTTAAGATATCACCTTTTACGCGTACATGTCAAAATGCTTTTTCGAAAACTTTCATTTCTCCCATTTAAAAATATCTGGGAACACTGAATCCGATAAAATTACCCGGCCGATCCAGTCGTTTTGCAAAATCAATTCTAATAATTCCAAACAGACTGTTTAAACTGATACCAATCTCGGAATGGATACCGTCGCTGACCATAGGTGTTTCCAAAAAGCTACCCGAAACTTTGCTATATCCTGCACCTCCAAAAAGTATAATCCCCCACCCTTTATCAACAGGTTTTTTCAAACCAAGAAGTTCAAAAGGTATGGTTCTGAAGTTATGCTCTGCTGTAACCAACCAATACTCAGAACCCTCGTATGGCAGATTTATTCTGGTTTTTAAAGAGCCGAAAGGGGAAAAATAGTTCCTGGAACCATCAACTATTCCAAATCTTTGAACAGGTAACTCTCCGCTATGCGTTCCTGCACTCACATGTATATCCAGTGTGTTCGTAAAGAGTCGCCTTTGATAAAAGGTCTTAAAGTTCCAGTCCAGTAAAATCGCCACTCTTCCAAATGAAAAATCACTGCCAAGTGGTTCATCACTATACTCCGCAATCAAACGTAATTGCCTTTTTCCTGCAAATCCAAAATCCTGGCCGGTAATGTTCATTCCGATCTCCATCAGCAGCGACCGAAGATTACCCTCCTGAATTTCAGGATGATCACGCCTTGTTTTGTGCCAGCCCAAAAGGCTGTTATCAAATAGATTTTCTGGCTCGAATGATGTATGCTTCTCAGTTTGATATGTTAATGTAACATCTGTTTTGGGCAATATTCTTCTGAAACTCAATCCGGCATTCAACTGATCATTCCGATAGTAGTCGAAGTAATCCTCACCTCCCAAAAATGTTTGAACGCTATTCATCCCTGAAGTGTAGAGATTTGACTCATAGCGTGTCTTTGTCCCGGTTTCATATCCTGTAAATAGATCCAATCCCATCCTTTTTACCGTTAATACCCTTTTACTCAGTTTAAAACCGGCATCCCAATACTCTGAGTGAAAACTATATCCGCTGAATGTTTCGACTTTCAGGCCAATATCACTGAAATTTTTCTGATATTTTAATCCGAGATGGTGCCCCTCTATACGATTGTATCGCCAGAGTGGTGATAAACCGTCAGGTACCACTCGGCCGATAAATGACACACCCCCTGACCGCTCTCTCTCCTCAGATGCTTCTATCATTCGGGCAAGAAAACCCTCCGGTTTGAATGCTTCATCAAGTGTCTGTGTACTATCAATTTTTTCATAAGCGAGGATCTCTTCTTCAGTCAATGGAATCGGTTCGCTCTCTTTTGACAATGACTCTGCTTCTATGTTCGTAGCTCTGGTAATCTGATTACCTGGTGTAAATATAGAGTCCGGAATGACCGGATTAATCTCATAATCTGATAATCTGGACGTCTGTCTGAAATTGATTGATGGGAAACGCAACCCTACCATACCGATTCGGATCAAACCTTCAATCCGCATATCAACCGGCAGCCAAAAATCACCGCCGTAATTACTAAACTGCTGTCTGTAAGCAAGGTTAAAATCCTGAATTGGAGGCGGGAAATTAACCACATCATTTGGTTTGAGGTCAACTTCCAGTAGTGCATAATCCCTTCCCAACACCCACGCTTCGCCCTCAAACAACGGCTGAAGGCTCCTTCTGGGAGTCACCTCGATCCTGTAAATCGGTTTACCATCCATCTGCAAAGTCTCCAGTAACCTGAATCGATAGAATTTTGTCGCATCCGGGTGGGTAATCCCCACCATGTTATAGCCTGCAATCGCAATATTATCATCATAAAAATTGGGCATATAACTCACACCCGCAAAATTATCACTCTCCGCAATATTGGAAGTTTGTGTCCTCGAAATTTGCACCTCTTTATGACCTCTCTCTTCATCCCAATAGGCAACAGAACTGCTTTCGGTTATAGAGACGATAGATGTATCATTGCTCAGTACCTGTCTGGTATAAGCATCCACGCTGTAACTATTTAAATTTCTTCGCCACAGTTTTTTTCGTTCAATGACCAGTTCCATAATTGACAGCCCAGGATCTTTCTCGGTTACAACAATTTCACCAAGCTCAGAAACTGAGGGAGTCAAAATAATCTCAACCGGAAACTCAGAATCCTCTGTGATCTCTATACTTTTTGATTCAAATCCGATATAGCGCACCAGCAACTTTGCCGGCAGTATATCCACCTGGAGCTGAAAATCTCCTGAGGAGTTCGTGATGGTTCCCCTGTATGTACCCTCCAGCAGAATTGTGGCCGATGGCAGCCCTTCACCACTCTCCGAATCCAGAATTCTGCCGGATATTTCTGTCTGACCAACTGCCTGCAGTGTTAAGCTTATGGAAAAAATGAAAATTAAGACAAATCTCATAGTTGGTTTGCAGCCGATGTGTTAATGATGAACATCTGAAATATCATCTTTGTTACGTATGAGAATCCAATACGTTGCATAGAAAACTAAGATTCTCTCTGTGAACCGGAACTAAAACAGGGAAATAGAAGTGCTTTTAATAGAGTACTTAACCGATGAGGCGGTGAGGCTTATTTTTCGATTCAAGTACCACAGCAGGCTCCAGAGGCCGGACAACTACCTCATCAAATTGATCAAAAAGAACCCGGTTATCGGTATGGACAATAAATCTCTTTCCATTACACTCAACATGATAGGTTATATCATGACCTCTGAATTCACGGGCAACTACAATACCTTTTGTACAGCCCAGGGTTGAACCGTTTGGTTTTGAGATGGTAAGATGTTCCGGACGTATGGAACAGGTAACTTGACCACGGGTCTTACAATTTAACTTCAGACAACCAATCTGTGTATTGATCATATCCGAGTCATAGACCTCTGCCTCAAAAATATTTGTACGGCCCAAAAATTGTGCAACAAATCTCGTTTTTGGTTGATAGTAGACCTCTTCCGGTGTACCGATCTGTTCAATAGTGCCTTCATTCATAACGGCAATTCGATCCGCAAAAGATAACGCTTCTTCCTGGTCATGAGTCACAAGAATTGCGCTCATCCCTGCTTTCTTCAGTATAGAACGAACCTCTTTACGGGTTGATTCACGTAACATCGCATCCAGATTGGAGAATGGCTCATCCAGCAATACCAGCTTTGGCTCCGGAGCAATCGCCCTGGCCAGCGCCACCCTCTGTTGCTGCCCCCCGGATAACTCAGCAGGGCTTTTATGCTTATGCTCACCCATGCCGGTGCGGCACAGAACTTCCTCCGCAAAAACACTTCTCTTGTATTTGGGCAGATTGGTGAGCCCGAAAGCAACATTATCCAGTGCCGACATATGGGGGAAGAGTGCATAATCCTGAAACACAAATCCAATCCCCCTTTTCTGAGGCTGCAGATGAACACGATCTGAAGAGAGCAGAACACCATCCAGCCAAACCTCTCCGGCATCGGTATGCTCAAATCCTGAGATCATTCGCAGTGTGGTTGTTTTTCCACATCCGCTCGGCCCAAGCAGAGCAACAATCTCATTTTCCTTAACATCAAAAGTGGCCTTTTGCACAACAGGCACATCTTTTTCAAAGGATTTTTCTATTTGTTTAACTTCCAGTAGCATCAAACAAGCTCAATTAAAAGGCTATTCGTCAGTTCGATTCCTTATTTATATTCAGTCTGTATAAGCTAAACAAAAATTTTATTCTTTAAAATCCTGCAAATGTAAAAAAGATGTGAATATCCAAAACCAATCAGCTCTTCGATGAGTAGCACCGGAGATAAAAGGAAGATTGAGTCGCCTCCAATAACCACTCTGAGATGCTGAAATGCAGTAAAGGGACCTTATAAACCCTGTTTTTTATTTTATAAATCAGAATCGAAAATTAACCCCTATTGCAAGCCTGCTAACCTGATCAAAATCGAGGTCATCCGGTTCAAACAATTTGCTGTATCTGAACTCAATAAAAGGTTTTAAAAACGGCAAAAGTGTCACCTCTGCCCCACCGAATCCATTCCAATAGTAGTTGCTTTCAGAAACATTCACTTCAAGAGAGCTTGAGGAATTATTTATACTGTCAAATCGGTATCGTTCACTTCCCAGGCCGGCTCCTGCATAGGGTTTTACAACACCCAAATTTACACCAGCAACAAGTGCTGCGCCAAAATCATATACATCAAACTCTCTGTCAAACGTAATACCCTCACGGGTTACGCTATTCTCTTCACTGAATGTGCTGAAGTGTCCCCGAACCTGAAAATCAATCAGCGGAACAGAAGAAAAGATTCCCTTTTCAACTCTCACACCAAAACCGTTTTTAGGTGATTCATTTCTGATTTCATAGGAAGCGCCAATTCCCCATTGTGCAGATGCAGTATCCGTGATAAAACCGATAATCAAAAAAAGTCCTGTTAAGCTGATGGCTAATTTCTTCATATTTTGATGATTGTTTTAGGTTTAATTTTTTTT
>SKZL01000059.1 GCA_007127395.1 Balneolaceae bacterium | reverse complement strand
TGAGTACTATTTTTTTTCTCAGGACCAATCAAAAGAAATGCCATATCAACGGGTTTATCGTCAATAGAATCGAAATCGATCGGTTTTTTCAATAGCGCAAAACTTGCAAGATGTTCATCAACCGAAGCCACTTTCCCATGTGGAATTGCCAGATTTTTACCAACACCGGTCGACATAATCTTCTCTCTCTCAAATACAGCCTGACGAATGTCATTCAACTGGTTTTCACTTACTTTACCAGTCAAAGTATCGATCATTATGTTAAGTAAGTCCTCTTTTTTCTCAACTACTAAATCCGCTAAAATTGTGTCTTGGTCAATCAGAGAGTAAATATTCATAAAAAAAAATTAGATCAGACTTTTTAAGTAGTATAAAAATCTCCTCAAGCGGAGATGATGTACAAAGTTAACGAACGACATGATCAATTACACACAGTTTGCCATAAAATATCACTATTGATCCGGTATAGATTCGTAATTGTAGAGTGCAAAACCGATAAATTGATCTCTTTTTTTGTACCTTACTTCAAAATCTTTCAAAGAATATCCGGGTATGCTCAGGTCATCATTTGCGGTCCTTAAAAAGGAGATAGTGCAGGAATTACGCACAAAGTATGCCATTAACACCTTGCTTGCATTCACAGGCGCTTCTCTGTTATTGATACTTTTTACCCTCAGGGCAAATCAGCTTGATCCCACACCCAAAAGCGGCCTCCTCTGGATCATCATTCTCTTTGCGGCAATGACCGGAATGATGCGTTCATTCTTACAGGAAACTGACAAAAAAACCTGGCCCCTTTTACAACTTCATGCATCTGCTACAGATGTTTATCTGGGTAAGCTAACCTACAATTTTCTCTTTCTGCTTCTCCTGCATCTTTTCACCTTCTTTTTTTATATGATCATGATGAACCTCTCTATCGTAAGTGGATTCTATCTGATTGCATCGATATTGTTTGGCGCTTTGGGGCTCTCATCTGTCACTACACTTACCTCTGCAATGATTGCACAGGCCGACAGAAAAGGAGCCCTCTTCTCAGTTCTATGCATACCACTGCTGGTACCCTTGTTGTTAATTCTTACCCGAACAACGAGATTTGCTATCGTAGAGGGGCCTGATCCATCAGCAGTGAATGATCTATTGGCACTGGTTGGCTTTTGTGGTGTAACTATCACAACAGGTCTGTTGCTCTTTGATTATATTTGGGAAGATTGATGATTTTACAAAATAGAGACATATCATTTGGAGATCGCAGACTGGTAGGGCAGGTAAAAGCGAAAGATCAAATTCAGAAAATATTAAAGTCTGGCCGCCTGAGCCATTCATACTTGATTACGGGGCCGGACGGGTCAGGGAAAACAGCTTTTGCATTAGCTCTTGCCGAAGTTGTAAATGGGATTGATCACTACACAGACCTGAAGGGTTCATCTTTTTCCAAAAAAACGAGTTGGTTTACCCATCCTGATATCCATGTGTTCATTCCTCTGCCCAGTAAAACCTCTGACGGAGAGTTAAAATCACGTCTGGAATTATTGGCCAATGATCCATATGAAATTATCGATTTTTCATCCCGGCCTGTTTTGTCCGATACAGAATCCTCAAAAAATTTACAGGCATTCTACTCCATTGCCTATTATCATGAAGAGATCAGGCCAAGAACTGTTTACAAGCCCAATGAGGGCAACCGAACGGTCATTGTCATCAATGGCATTGATACAATGCGTAAAGAGTCAGCAAATGCCTTTTTAAAATTATTGGAAGAGCCCTCAGACAAGATTCTGTTTATCCTAACTGCCTCCAAAACCGATCAGCTTTTACCAACAATTGTATCAAGGTGTCAGCAGATCCGTCTGAACCCTTTATCCAATGAAGAAGTGGCAAACGGCCTGATTCGATTTGATGGTATTGATCAGGAGTCTGCACAATTTCTGGCACGTTTGGCAAACGGAAACTATTCAGTCTCGCGCTTCTTTGATCCCGAAAAACTGAAGAAGAGCAGAGTGGAGATGATCGATTTTCTAAGATTTTCATATACACAGGATGTAGCTGATATTCTAGCGATCATTCAGCATTGGAGCAGATCACTAAACAGGGAAAATCAAATCGCACTCTGCAATTCGCTTGAACTTCTTTTGCGTGATTTACTTATATATTCAGAAACTAAAGAATCAGCCCTGATTACAAACAGAGATCAGATGGAAGTTATTGAAAAATTCTGCACAACCATGAAAGACGCAAAAATTGATCAGATGATCGAGCATCTTCAACACCTGAAAGAACTTTTGTATCAGAATGTTCAGTTAAAATACATCTTTACTTCACTCTCCTTTCGTTTCTTCTATCAAATGCGCGGATTGGAACCACCCATATCAAAACATAACAGCTGGCAACACCTGCCTGCATACAGTGAACTTTAATGGCAGAATCAACACATACACTTCCATTTCTGAAAATGCACGGTGCAGGTAATGATTTTATCCTATTTGATAATCGGAGCCTGAAACTTAATGATGAAGAGATTACTAAACTTGCCCCAATTATCTGTGATCGAAAATATGGTGCCGGCAGTGACGGATTGATTGCTCTCGCGTTTGATGATACAAAAGAGGCGGATCTGAATATGATCTATAAAAATCCGGATGGAAGTGATGCAGGGATGTGCGGAAATGGAGCGCGCTGTTTCGCTGCCTATGCAGTTACATTGGGTTCACC
>SKZL01000262.1 GCA_007127395.1 Balneolaceae bacterium | reverse complement strand
GGTTCCCATGATGACCCCGTTCTTACCACGTGATAAATCTCTTCTTGAAATTCCAGGTTTGTATTCAGAATATTCTCTGAAATGCCCTGAAATTCAGCAATTTTCTTGATCTGGCTGTTGATAATCTTATCAGCTCGCAGAAAAGGCACACCCATAAAAACCAGTGCGGCCGGTTCAGATTGTTGTGCAGCGAGTGATGCCACGAGTCCGCCCTGGCTATGTCCCAGGAGGATAATCTCTCCAAACTGATCTCCATGATGTAGCTTTAAAAAGCCCACAACATCCGTCAAATCCATTGCCAGCTCCTCCAGGGTTGCATCCGGCTCTCCCTCAGATCCGCCGATTCCGCGATCATCATACCTGAATGTTGAGAAGCCCTCTTCATAGAGCCTGGCAGACAATACCCTGAATACACCGAATCCGGCGATGGTTTCATTACGATCCTGAGAACCTGATCCCGATATGAGTATGATCAGCGGTGCATTTTCTTCAGCGAGAATCAGATTTCCACTGATATTACCTGCACTCGTGGGAATTGTCAGTTCTGTCTCCGGAATCATATCCGGACCTGTTCCGGTCCTTATCACTTTATTTATGGAAAATGGAAACCGTTCACCTACCTGTTCAAACTCTCCGGCTATCGATTGCTCTTCAATATTCCAGATACCATAGAAAGTAGCCGGCCCTGTTCCTGTTTCAAATTTGAAGACGATCTCGCTGCCTTCGGCACGAATCACCTCCAGCGGCAGATTGAACGCCTGTTGCTGCGGGATGTCCAGCGTGCCATCCAATTCATTATCCGTATATGTGAAAAGGATTGAAATCCTCAACTCCTGTTCATAGACCTCGATACTGCCATTCCAATTCCCCTCCACCTCTTGATATCGTTGATCATGATGGGTTTGAAACAGTAAAAACAGCAGTGAAAAAATCAGGCAATACATCTTTCAGGAGAGGGTTTGATAAAGCGGTTTTGAACCGGTAGTGGTTCAAAAAGTAGTATAAGACTTCAAAATGGCATTTTCTACATAGAAAAACCAATTTTTTAAAGAATCATGAGCTCTTGTTGAGAAAGATATTTAATCGAGCAAATTACCTCTCAGATTTTGTTCCCCACCGGGATTACCAGAGTTCTTCCGGAAGTTCTAATTCTTTAATGATCATCTAAATAGAGGGCAGACCACTCTGCAATGATCGAACCGGTATATTTGCTAAAAGTTTCATCCAGCAGAAGATGATCAGCCCGATCCAGTGAAATAAAACTTTTCGGATGTTTGGCCATTTTATAGATATGAGCAGCATTATCGATGCCAACTGTTTGATCCAGCGGAGCATGCATCACTAACAACGCTTTATCAAGATTTTCTACAAAGTCGTTCATTTTATTCTTCTGAAGATCATCCAGAAACTGTTTTTTCACTTTAAATGGCCTTCCCGCTAATTTCACAATGGCCTCACCTTTTTCAAGTATCTCCTCTTTTTTAGATTCAAAATGGCGCTCAACATGTTTAGGTTCAGATGGAGCTCCAATCGTAACCACCGCTTTTACGGATGGTATACGATGAGCGGCCTGAAGAACAGCTGCCCCGCCCAGGGAATGGCCGATCAGAATAGAGGGGGCTTTTTGCTTTTCTGCCATATACTCCGCGGCAGCAATAAGGTCATCAACATTTGAACTGAAATTGGTATCGGCAAAATCTCCTTCACTCTCTCCCAGGCCTGTAAAATCGAAACGTAGTGTCTCTATACCTTTGGCAGCAAGTGCTTTTGTGATATTGCCAACTGCTTTCAGGTTTTTTGAACAGGTAAAACAGTGTGCAAACAGAGCTGATGAGTAGATTTCTGTTTCCGGACTGTCCAGCCTCCCGGCCAATTGATCCCCAAACGCTCCCTCGAATCTTACCTTTTCTGATTTCATTATGTTTAATATTTACAAGTTCGGATGAATTTCAATCTCTTTAAAAATGACAATTTTCTACTCCGATTCATTCACATTTTCATCACTTTTTTTAATCTTTCAACCATTTCAGGATCGATAGTTAATACACCAACCGGGGGATCTGTTCTAAAATCCACCGACGCGCCGTATTGATTTCCCACTCGATCAGAAATTCTGGTCATTTTACAACTGGCATGGATCTCTCTTAAATATCCGGTTTCTGATAATGGTGTCACATACTCCGGTTTCATTCCTCCACCCGGCATAATGATTATCCGATTACCGGCCTGAATCAGAAGTTCAATGATTTTATCTAAACCATCACCCACACTTGGGAAGCCACCGGAGGTCAATACTCTCTTAAAACCACAATCAATCGCATCTTCAAGTGTCCTATTTAAATCTCTGCTTACATCAAATGCTCTGTGTAGAGTGCACGGTTTCTCACCGGCTAACCGGATCAGCTTCCGGCACTCCTCCCGATTCAAAGAGCTGTCCCGGTTTAAAATGCCAAATACAAAGCCATCTGCACCATATGATTTCAGAAGACGAATCTCCTCTTTCATCACCTCAATCTCATCCTTATTATAGACAAAGTCGCCACCCCGTGGCCGGATCATCACAAAGATGGGAAGAGTGATCCTCTTTTTCAGAAATGAAAGCATTCCAGCGCCCGGAGTTTCACCGCCCTCTGCATAGTTGCTGCATAATTCAACCCTGTTTACTCCGGAGTTTGATGCCTTAAGAGCAGCTTCAACTGTGAAGATCGGTGCT
>SKZL01000163.1 GCA_007127395.1 Balneolaceae bacterium | reverse complement strand
TTTCACATTTTTCAATTCCATGATAAATTCAAGCTTTTCATCGTCAATCCCATCTTTATCATAGATAAATCCATCTGAATCAGACATAGAGATCACCTTTGCGCCAAGGTCGATAGCCTTTTGACAGGCATATTGAGCCACGTTTCCGGAGCCTGAAATTATCACAGATTGATTCTCCAGAGGCAGGCCATGCTGTTTCAGCATCTGCTCCAAGAAATTGAGCAGCCCATAACCGGTCGATTGAGTTCGTACTTTACTACCGCCATATGAGAGGCCTTTTCCGGTTAGCACACCTGTGAACTCTGCCGTAAGCCTTTTATACTGCCCAAACATGTATCCAACCTCTCTTTCCCCTACACCGATATCACCGGCAGGGACATCACGATCACTTGAAATATTTCTGAACAACTCGTTCATAAAGCTCTGGCAAAAGCGCATAACTGCGTTATCCGAGAGCTCTTTGGGATTAAAATCAGATCCGCCTTTACCACCACCGAGAGGCAGACCGGTGAGTGAGTTTTTAAAAATCTGCTCAAAAGCTAAAAATTTGATGATGCTCAGGTTTACAGACGGATGGAATCGAAGCCCGCCTTTGTACGGCCCCAAGGCACTGTTGAACTGTACACGATAACCCCGGTTCACCCGGTAGTTCCCATCATCATCCTCCCAGGGCACACGAAAAATGAAGGTGCGTTCCGGTTCAATCAGTCGCTCCAACAAGCCGATAGATTGATACTTTTCATTCTTTTGAATGAACGGCACTATAGATTCCATCACTTCATAGACAGCCTGCTGAAACTCCGGCTGATCCGGATCTCTCTTTTTAATTAGTTCCATGATGGACTGAATTGAGAAGCTCTCCAGTTTGTGCACTGTCATGATATTTCCTCTTAGCTCTTAATTGATTTATCGGCCCGATAAATCGTATAGTCCCCTGTTTTTTTAATGAAGATCAAACTTGTGAATGTTCCATTCAAGGAGTGTCGTCATACTGAACATCATAACAGCATAATGAAAGAAAATAAGATTATCAATGAAATGAATTTAGGAATGACGGTTTTGGTTCTATTGACTACATTACAGAACAAAACTTATTCTGAAATTGTGATTCATTCAGACGAGGGAAATAAATTTTTTATTGATATTTGAACAACCATCCACATAAAACAAGCTAATTATGCGCTATCTCATTTCAATACTTGCTATTACAATGTTATTCGTTTCTTGCACTCCCGAAGAGCAGGGCCCTTTGACGGACTATCCGAATACGCACCTTCTACTATCTGCAGATGAGTTAAGCTCCATTTTAGATGATCCGGATCTTTTTTTGGTTGATGCACGTGCAGAACTTAATGACTCATTGATTGCCGGAGCAACTCACTTTGCTGCAGTTCGGGAGCTGACCGATTCGGATAACCCGATTCCAAACTATCTGATCGGACCGGATCAATTTCAAGAAAAAATGAGAAATCTTGGGTTAAACAGAGATCACAGGGTGGTTATCTATGATGGAGGAAACCACCTGGCTGCTGCCCGTCTTTTTTACGCTCTTGACTATTACGGCTTTTCAAATGCGTCTCTACTGAATGGAGGGTTAGGATCTTGGGTTGAAGCCGGATTCCCGGTTACTTCAGAGGTGGCAACACATGCTCCAGGAACCTTTCAGTTTGATGTTCAGGAGGGGTTGATGTGTGACTTTGAGTATGTTACCGCAGCGGCAAACGATCCTGACAAAATCATCTTTGATGCCCGATCAACGGAGGAATTTTCAGGCGAGAGGATTGTAGCTGAAAGAGGCGGCCATATTCCGAATGCAGTGAACCTGGAGTGGAGTTCTGTTCTCGAAACGGAAGGTGTGTCAAGATTCCTGCCGGCCGAGGAGATCCGGTTGATGTTTGCAGAACTTGGGATTACACCGGACAAAGAGGTGATTCCACACTGCCATACTAATGTCAGAGGATCACACGCCTACTTTACACTCAGGCTTATGGGGTATGACTCAGTGCGGCCGTATGAAGGTTCATGGTCTGAATATGGTGACCGCTCAGATGCAGTCATTCAGCAGTAAAATTCCGGATGATTAGAGATGGAAGATGAATACAGAAAATTCCTTGACGGATTGTCAGATTTTGATGCGGCTCACGGTATGGCTCACATTGAGAGGGTGGTTAGCAATGCAAAGAGATTACTGAAATCAGAAAACGCAGACAGAGAAATTGTGATTGCTGCTGCGTGGCTTCATGACTGTGTAAGCCTGCCAAAAGATCATCCGGACAAGAAAAGATCATCAACTCTTGCGGCAGAAAAAGCGGGACAATTTTTAAAATCAATACAATTTGATGAAAAGAAAATTGAGAAAGTACGTCACGCGATTGAAGCCCACAGCTTCTCATCCGGAATTACTCCCTGTACTATTGAGGCAAAAATTGTGCAAGATGCAGATCGTCTGGATGCACTGGGTGCCGTTGGGATCGCCAGATGCTTTATGATAGGCGGGCTTTTAAACCGCCCTATTTATAATCCGAAGGATCCATTTTGTGACAACAGTGAGCCTGATGATCAATTGTGGACGATCGATCATTTCTATACAAAACTCTTTAAGCTAAAGGAGCTGCTCAATACAGATAGTGCCAAAAAAGAGGCCGAAAAAAGAGTAGAATTCATGCATCAGTATCTGCAGAGGCTCAGAGAAGAGATTTGAAAATCAGCTTATTTTGAATGTAATGTAGAAAGTAGTGCCCTTGCCCTGCTCACTTTCAAAATGGATACCGATATTCTGTTTTTCTGCAAATTCCTTACATATTGACAATCCAAGACCGGTACCGGTTTCTCCATCAGTACCCTCTTCACTGCTATGAAAGGTCTCAAAAATATGATCTTTTATTTTTGGATTAATCCCCATGCCGTGATCCTTCACCTTCAGGGTCACACTATTGTTTTCTTGATCAATAGTTGCATCCAATAGAATCTGGTCATCCCCCCGGGTATATTTAATTGCATTTGATAGAAGATTTCTGAGAATTATGGTGGTCATCTGACTATCTGCAAGAACAGTAAGGTCCTCCGGTAATCTGTTCTGAATGGTGACTCCCTTCTTCTGCGCGATTTTGATGGATTCATCTATAACATCTTTCACTAAATCAAAGAGATTTACAGACTCAAGTTGCACTTTAATTCCGAATTTCTGGTTTTTTGCCCACTGCAAATAGTTGGTTAGGGTATTAATCTCTTTTTGAAGAGTTGCGTCTATGTGATCCAGGGAGGTTTTTAATTCATTTTTATCAATATGACTATAGCGAATCAATTCAATAACTCCTTGAAGTCCGGAAAGAGGCGTTCTCAGATCATGAGAGAGGAGTGATAAAAGTTTATCTTTATCCTGATTCGCTTTCGCAAGCTCCTCCGTTCTTACTCTGAGAAGTTTGTTTGCTTTATGTTTCTTAACAAACAGAAAGATCAATCCGGCCAATATGACCAGAAGAACAAAAAGAAGGGTAGTGATGATAAAATTACTTCTCCTCTCCTGAAGGAGCGCTTCTTCAGCAATTTCCCGCGTCTCTCGTTCTACTCTAAGGCCAAGCAAAACCTCTTGCCTTGAGACAGCCTGGTCCCTTTCAGTTTGACTCAATGAGTCCTGTATGGCACTGTATCTGGACAAGGCAGAGAAAGCCAGAGTAGTATCACCTATTTGGGCATAGAGCTCGGCAAGACTATTCAGTACAGGGATTAACTGTTCAGTAGTTGGAAAGAAGGAAGCGTATTCCCGGGCATCTTCATAAAACTCAATCGAACGGTTTAAATCACCCATTTCATCATAAAGCCTTGCGAGGCCCAGCAGGTTGAAATATACCCCTGGAGTGATATTGTTTTCGCGACTCATCCGCAGCGACTCTTCATACATCCCAAGGGACCTCTCATAGTCGCCCATTCCTCTGTAGGTATCCCCTAAATTGTTATAGGCCTGAATCACAGAGAATTGGATACCCATCTGGTTTGCAATTTCAATAACTCGCAGCAAATTTTGTTCTGCCGCAGAATAGTTTTCTGTTTGATTATTGACAATCGCTAAATTCAGGTGGCTGGTTAGCTGGTTTCTAACATTACCAATCGCAATGGCCAGTTCAAGCGCATCAGAAATGTACCTTTCAGCAAGTTCCAGATTACCGGTCGTACTGTTCAGCCCCCCCAGATTGTCCAAAGTCACAATCATAATCGAGGTATCTGCCATCTCTTCTGCCATTTGGAGGCTACCCAGATAGGAGTCAATAGCTGAAGTGTAATCACCCAAAGAGGCGTAGTTGATGCCCATATTATGTGAAATTCCGGCAATCATCCTTTGATTATTACTAATGCGGGCCCTCTCCAGTAGTTCTTGTTGAATAAGTAGCGATCTTGCGGGGTCACCCTTCCTTAAATAGGCATTTGCCACGGCATTGCCCAGCTCTAAGCCCTTTGAGGTATCAGAAAGCCTTGAATAGGGCTCTTCAATACTAACGAGAGCAGAATCCGGCATTAACCGATCAAGGTAATAATTGCCAAGATTTACGAATGCATGTGCTTCCCCATCCCGATCATTCAGCAAGCGAGCCAGCTGGAGAGCCTCATCAATAAATATCTGTACAGAATCCATTTCTCCCCGTGTAATCAGGCGATCAATTCGTTCATTCAATGAATTCAGGTAATCTTGATCTCTAACAGGCTGCTCATTCATTTGTGATTGATTCGCAATCGATGGTTGGTGAAAGCAGAGTAGAAAAAAGATCGAAATCAGCGATATGTAGAGTGAAATCTTATTAAGCGTTGCCATCAGGGCTTCTGTAACTTCAAATTCTCATGATTAATGCTATTAATTTGCGACTTTTATGATCAAAATGCATGATTTAATTCGTCCGTGTAAAACTTATAGTCTTTTAACTGTCTCCTCCAGTCCGGTAGCCAGTGAACGCAGCCAATAACTGAACATAGATCTCTCGGGATCACGGTCGTATTGAATTTCTCCCGTGCGAGGGTTATCAGACGTATTGTTTGAACGTATTACAAACGTATTGGCAATGAAAGATCTAAAACGATCTCTCCTTCGTTCTCTTGTCTCTTCATCATCAAAATATCGTACTTCAAGATTCCTGTAAATCATGATCACATTACCGGCGGAAGCGTTGTTATCTGCATAAAACCAAAAGTTTAACTGATCCAGCTGCCCGCTACCAATCCTCATTAAAATCAACTCATCCAGAGGCTCATTCAGCGAGCTCAGATCCATCGTGCCAAGAGTGCCGCTGACAATGTGAGCCCCATCACTCCCCAGGGAAAAGTCAATGTTGAGATTTAGTTGCGCACTATCCATAAATTGTGCTTCAGCCCGAACAAACAGAGAATCCTCTTGGGAAGTATTCTGAAAAGGGGATACTTTCAGATCAATATCATCAAACTGTACAAAACCTTCTCGTCCATCTTCAGAGAATATTTCATGGTATTTGAGAGATCCGTTGATCGCATGGATGGTGTCGATTTGAACCGGTATATCCAACTGTTTGAACTGAATAGCCGGCAGGATTCGATCTTCATTTCGTTCTCTTCTTGGATAGGATTTATCTCTGTCAATATAAACCGTAGGTTCGGTTAACTCAATATTGGATGCGTTTATCTGCCCATCAGAGAGCCACCCTTTAAGATCGAACTCTTTCATTAAAAAATGAGATAGTTTTATGTCAAAGCGATCGAGCTGGTGCCCTATTTTATCTGCTAATTCAGTAGCGCTCATTAGCGGTTTCAAGTGGGCATTTTTGAATTGTAACTGACTGTCGAAACTATTTATATGCATTGAATCCGCCTGCAGCTCATATTGCCCATTTTGAAAAAAATAATCCAGTTTTTGAACCTGCAGATCAAAACCTTCAAATTTCGGATTTTCTTTAAAATTATGATCAGAGAACTCAATATCCGTCAGATAAACTGAATAGTTACCAAGTTTCAGATTGGTTCTTTCACCGACAGGGGTCTGGAATATAAAAAGATCACTTTCTATGAGTTGAAATTCCGATATAAATATGGGTGGCATTGACTCTTCAGCTTCGGATCCGCTGGACTCTATCTCTAATCCTAAAACCACTTCCGTTTCAGCTCCAATGATAATAACATTGTCTAATTCAACATGTTTATCTTTGATATAGCGCCATAAGTGGAATTTTTTAAGAGAAAACTCTTGAATTTTCAGGGAACGAAGAAGGTCCAACTGTTTCCGGGGCTCTCTCTCTTCAAAAGAGATATGATGATGCAGTTCTATATTTTTTGCAGTTATACCAAGAGGAAACAGAGAGAGGTTAAAATGTTCGATAATGATCTCTGATCCATCGCTCAATTCACTATTTAATCGTTCAATGATTGCCTGCTCAACTCGTTTTTCAGCGTGATGAATGAGGAGGAAAAATGAACCGATGATCACAAAGATAAAGAGAATGACTAGGATCACTGCCCATTTCTTTTTATCGGAAGAAGTGGCAGGGGCTTTTTTCGGTTTCATGAATTCATTGTGATGAAGGCGCGGGGCTATGCTCCATTTGAATCAACTTATAAATAAAGATGCAACAATTTACAGAGATATAAAAAAGGCCGGTATTTCCGGCCTTTTTACTTTTATAACGAATAGAGGACCTACTGCTCCTTAGGCGGTATCGGTGAATCCCAGCTTGGCATTTCAGCAGTGGCATCACCAGTCATCAGATATGTATCGAACCACTCTAACATTCTGTAGTTGTAATCGAATTTGGCTGAAGCACGAGAGTTTCCATGGCCTTCTCCCGGATAAAATACCAATCGTGCAGGAACTTCCGGCCGCCGAACCTTCAGATGCCTGTAGAGCTCCAGCGACTGCGCCGGGTGAACCCGGGTATCGTTTGATCCATGCATGATCAGGATCGGGGTTTGCGCTCTGCTAACCCAATAGACGGGGCTTCTTTTCAGATAATTCATCCATTTGGCATCTGATTCCCACATCCGCTCTCTGGAGTGAACCAGATAGAGTTCTTCAGGAATGTCACTTGTTCCCCACTTTGAGAGGTTGTTACTGATACCCACAAACATCACAGCCGCGGCAAAACGGTCTGAATAGTAAGTACTCATCCATGCTGAAGCGTAACCGCCATAAGAACCACCTGTAACGCCAATTCGATCGGGATCAGCAATACCTTGGTCGATCAGATAATCTACACCGTCTACAACATCATCAAACTCTTTACCCGCAAGGTCGGCCTGACTACTAAATATAAAGTCAATTCCACGCCCTGTACTGCCTCTATAGTTTGGATAGAAAACAGCGTAACCCTTGGCCGCTGCCATCTGTCCCGGCATAGAGTAAGCTGTGAGCCACCCATTGCTGTAATGCGCTTCAGGCCCGCCATGAACAACCGTGATAACCGGCACCCGGGTACCGGCCTCATATCCAACCGGATAGATGAGCATGCCGTCGATCATAAATTCACCATCTCTGGCTTCATAAGTGACAACCTCCTGCACACCCAGTTCAACACTGTTTAGCCAAAGATTGTTATGGGTCAAACGTTGTGGTTGTGAGCCGGATGCTGAGGATAAAAAGTGTACCTCATTTGGATGAGAAGGGGAGCTTGCCACAAATGAAAAATCACCTGCATTATTCCTGGAAAATGAGCTGATTGCATGCTCATCGGTAAAGAAATAGCTGTTTTTGTTTGAGCCATCAATCGAAATTGATCCAAGTCTTGCAGATGTGCTTTCACTCGCAAGGAAGTGGATCCGGTCATTGGCATCCCAGACAATCTGCTCATATTTCCCTTCAAAGTCACCATCAATCATTTGAGGAACACCTCCCCGTGCCGAGACGATTAGAATTCGCCCATCAATGGGGTCATTTATATTAGCTCCTGCCCGAAGTGCCAGGCGCTCACCATCAGGGCTCCATACAATCTGTCCCAGTTTGCCCTCATTGTTAACCTCTGCAACAACCTCACGAGTGCGGTACTCTACAACAAAAACCTGTTGAGCCATAAAGGAATCATCTACAGTAGGCGTGGGCGCAGCTGAAACAGCCAGGTGGCTGCCATCCGGGCTCCATGCAATCATGTAAATGGATCCATCAATTTGAATTTGATGAGGAATATGATCATCACGGGCAACATTGGTGATAAAACCTCTGCGTTGTGGTTGATTCTCTTCAAAAACGTCCGCCTTATAGGGCAGTGGAGAGGCAGAGGATTCAGCTGCGTCAAAAGCGACAAAAGCGATATGATTACCATCGTGATGCCAGGTGTAAGAGACGATATTTCGATCAAAACTGAACAATTTAACAGCTTCTCCCCCATCTACAGGGATCTCGAAAAGCGAGCGGGTTTGGTCGCCGCTTCTTTGTGTCAGGAAAGAAACAGTCTGCATGCCGGGCCGGAACTGAACGGATGCTACTGAACCGGATGTATAGTATGGTTTCGTAGTTCCCTCTTCCACATCGAGAATGTAGAGGTGATTGCTGTTCGGTGAGTTATCAGTGTAAGGATCTGCCGGTACGCTGACTGTATATGCAATGTAACTGCCATCATCCGAAATGGTTGATGATGTCACAACTTTCATCTCCGCAATCTGTTCAGGCGTGACCCCGTTTTGCGCATTCAGTGAAAGGGAGATTAATAATGTAAGGGCCAGAAAAGAGAATGCGCCTCTTTTGAGAGCTCCTGTTTTTAAAGAAACGAATTTGAATAAATCCATATTTCAAGTTTGTTCGTTAGTTATGTGTTTTGTTTTTCTAAGTTATATAAAATTTTTAACCTCTGTTTTCTTTTCAAACAGTAAAACAGAAGAGAAGAGTCTTACTAATATAAGAAAGAGGAATGAGAACAGTTATCATTCAAGATTCTTGCCGGCTGATAGGCATTCATTCGGTTTTTTTCGATTGAGTTAATGTTTCCTTAATAACTTTTTTGTATCCTCAGAAAAGATTAACGACCAAATTAAGCATCAAATTATGAGTTATAAGAATTTTAGCAGAAGAGAGTTTCTAAAAACCGGCGCCCTTTCAACAGCTGCACTTGGCAGTGGAATATTGGGTGGAGGAGCCCGAAAATCTAAAAAAAGATCTGTAGCAGGTGATGCAAAGAATGTCATCTTTCTGGTGAGTGATGGAATGAGTGCCGGTACTCTTGCACTGGCAGATCAAATAAAAATATCTGAAACGGGTGAAAAAACTCATTGGATGAAGCTTTATGAGTCGGATAAAGAGCATCATAGAGGGTTGATGGATATGGCTTCTCTTGATTCTGTTGTTACAGACTCGGCTGCTGCTGCTTCTTCATGGGGTTGTGGGCAGAGGATCAACAACGGGGGGCTGAACTGGGGGCCTAATGATGAACCGATCAAACCGATAAATCTGATTTTCAGGGACGCCGGCAAGGGTACAGGGCTGGTGACAACAACACGCCTGACCCACGCAACACCTTCCGGTTTTTCAGTTAATGTTCCTCAAAGAGGAATGGAAGAGTAAATTGCGGTTCAGTACCTGGAGAGAGAGTATGATGTTCTTCTGGGGGGCGGTGAAAGGCAATTTTCATCAGAATCAAGAAGTGACGAAAGAGACCTTTTCGGAGAGTTTGAATCGAAAGGATATAGTGTGGTCAAGTCGAAAGCGGAGTTAAACAGGGCATCAGAAAATGGAAAGATACTGGGTACTTTTTATGGTTCACACCTGCCATATAGTGTAGATCACAAGAGCTTGCCTGAGTTGCAGGAAAGCGTGCCGACACTGGCTGAACTTACAGATGCTGCGCTTAAGCGACTGGACAAAAACAACAATGGTTTTATTCTGCAGATCGAAGGAGGACGTGTTGATCACGCTGCTCACGGAAACTGTCCGTCCGGACTCATTTACGATCAGATCGCATTTGATGATGCAATCAAGGTGGTGATGGATTATACCGAAGGGAGAGACGATACACTGGTTATTCTGACCACGGATCATGGTAATGCAAATCCGGGATTGGGTGCTTACGGATCCGGTTACAGCCAGTCACCCATCATGCTGGATACTATTAAGGATTACAAACATAGCTTTGAGTGGGTACACAGACAGCTAAATGTGTCCTGGGATGACACATCTCTTGATGATGGAATTACCGTAAATCGGGTTCGTGAACTGATAGAGTATGCATCCAATACCAGAATCACTGAAGAGGAAGCAATCATGGCCTTTCAGGCTCTGAACGGAGATTTTCGGGCACCCTTCAGAAATCGTCAGGGAGCGGCCGGAGTGTTTTCAGGGATTATGGCCAACTACAACGGGATCTACTTTATCTCCACAACTCATACATCTGATTATGTGGAATTAGCTGCCTGGGGACCCGGTAGTGATAAAATACCAACGTTTGTTCGCAATACGGATCTGTTTGACCTGATGGTGGAGATGGCGGCTGTACAGGATTACACAACTTTCTAAGTTTTTTTCTCAAAGGCTGCTGTAGTGATATAAGTAA
>SKZL01000001.1 GCA_007127395.1 Balneolaceae bacterium | reverse complement strand
TGATGCAATTGTAGATATTTGTCGGGTGATGAAGGAAAAACTCCATTATATCTACTTAAGCGACGTTTTCGGTATTGATCGTTATACATCTGAGGAGCGTTTTGAGATTGTCTATAATCTGCTCTCACTGCGTGACGTCACAAGAGTCTTTCTCAAAGTGCGATGTGAAGAGGAGAAACCTGAAGTTGAAAGCGTCACATCCGTATGGCCGGCAGCCAGTTGGTTTGAACGTGAAGTTTATGATATGTTCGGAGTCAATTTCACTAATCACCCGGATCTCAGACGAATCTATCTCCCGGAAGATTTTGAATACTATCCACTCAGAAAAGAGTTTCCTCTGCTGGGAATACCCGGTTCAATTGAATTGCCAAGTACCACACCGGATAGCGACTAAGTGATTATTATATGAGATTAAAAGATATTCAAAGCAAAGTAAATTCAACGTTCTTTAAGGAGCACCAAAAAAGGTTGTATCAAAGCCTTGAGGATAAACACACGACCATCGAAGAGATAGATGACGGTGCTCCGCTCACAACAAAAATGATCCTCAATATGGGGCCTCAACACCCTGCCACTCACGGTGTGTTGCGTTTGGTTCTTCAATTAGATGGCGAGACCATTGAAAAATGTAAACTGGATATCGGTTATTTGCATCGAGGCGTTGAAAAGATTGCAGAAAATAAAACCTATCAGGAGTTTATGCCATACACCGACCGTATGGACTATCTCGCTCCCTACAGCAATAATGTTGCACTCTGCACAGCTGTAGAAAAGATCGCCAGTGTAGAAGTACCTGAACGTGCCCACTACATTCGAATGATTGGTTGTGAACTTGCCAGGATCTCTTCCCACCTTTTATGGCTTGGAACGATGGTTATGGACGCAGGTGCCCTCTCATTTTTTCTCTGGACTTTCAAGGAGCGTGAAAAAATTTATGATGTGATGGATCGTATAGCCGGACATCGATTCACTGTTTCTCACGCTCGTATTGGTGGTGTGGCCAATGATCTGACAGATGAAGCGACTGCCTTAATTAAGGAGTTTGTAAATACGTTCCCAAAAGAGCTTAAGGATTATCATAAACTGCTTGACAGAAACAGAATATTTTTTGAAAGAAATGAAGCTGTCGGTGTTCTTAAAACGGAAGATGCAATTGGCATTGGCGCGACCGGGCCTCTATTAAGAGGGTCCGGTTTCGGAGTGGATATCAGAAAGATATCCCCCTATCTGCGTTACGATCAGGTTGAATTTGATATACCGACCAGGCTTGAGGGTGACAACCTTGCCCGATATTATGTTCGAATGGAAGAGATGCATGAAAGTATACGCATCATCACTCAATGTCTTGAAAAACTTCCCAAAGGCCCTATCAGAACAGATAATGCGAAACAGGCATACCCATCCAAAGATGAAGTATACTACTCTATGGAGGGAATGATTCATGATTTTATGATGACAGATACGGGTATTTGTCCACCCGAAGGTGCAGAATGCTATCACGCCGTTGAAGCTCCCAAAGGCGAGCTCGGATATTACATTCAAAGTGACGGCACCGGACATCCCTGGAGATTAAAAATTAATGCACCATCCTACACCAACCTGCAGGCATTGGAAAATATGCTTGACGGAGAGATGGTAGCCGATACTGTAGTAATCATTGGGGGGGTCGACCCGGTATTAGGAGAAGCAGATAAATAACATTATGGTATACGAATTTACAAAAGAAGATCTCAACGAGATTGAAAAGATAAAATCCCGTTATCCTGAAGTAAAACCTGCCACACTGCCGGTTTTATGGATCGCACAAAATCGGTTCGGCCATGTTGATCCGGAGGTACAGAGGCTGGTTGCAAAAACTTTGGAATTACCCGAAGCACATGTGCATGGTGTCGCTACTTTTTACACTCAATATTACAAAGAGAAAAAAGGCAAGTATGTTCTTGACGTATGTACTTGCCTGAGTTGTCAGTTATGCGGCGGTTATGATATTCTGCACTATCTGGAAGAAAAACTGGGGATTAAAAAGGGTGAGACGACTGAAGACGGAATGTTTACTCTAAATGAGGTTGAATGCCTGGGAGCATGTGGGTATGCACCGATGCTGCAGGTTACAAATGACAAATATGTGAATAACCTCACTCCGGAAAAAGCTGAAAACCTTGTAGAATCACTCAAAAAAGGTGAAGAACCGGAGTACGAAAAAATTGAAATGCCACTTCGCAAGAATAATTAGACGATATGAGTACTGCAGATTGGAAAAACTATGAACCCGTACTGATTCCGGACATTAAAGATTTGCATAAAATCGATGTCTATGAAAAGAACGGTGGGTATAAGGCACTCAAAAGTATTCTCACGGATAACAAGAAGTGGCCGGATCAAAAGAGTGTAATTAACGAGGTCAAGGAAGCCAACATCCGCGGAAGAGGCGGCGCCGGGTTTAACGCCGGATTAAAATGGTCATTTATGCCTCCAGCAGATGGAGGAGCGAGATATTTGGCTTGTAACGGGGATGAATCTGAACCCGGCACTTTCAAAGACAGAAAAATCTTTGAATACAACCCTCATGTATTCATCGAGGGAGCTCTGATCGCTGCCTATGCGATGGAAGTAACAACTATTTATGTGTACATCCGTGGTGAGTATCTCACCTATATCAAGATGATGGAAAAGGCGATTCAGGATGCCTATGATAAAGGGTATATCGGTAAAAAAATCATGGGGAG
>SKZL01000069.1 GCA_007127395.1 Balneolaceae bacterium | reverse complement strand
TGAGTAAAGTTGTTTCGATTTTAATCCTGATTATTATAACTTTCACGAGTACAATGCTTTACGCGCAGGATTCAAACCCCGGAGAAATTCTGCGATCAGGAGCAAATGACGCCAATTTATTGATTGAACAATATCTTGGGCCATTTGGACCCGGATTAGGTGCCGGATTAAATTCAGGGTGGTTCACCAGTCCAAGGGCTCACAGGCCACTTGGTTTTGATTTTAGAGTTTCCAGTACATTTGCAGCCGTTCCAAATATTGACCAGCTAATCAATATGGATAGACTGGTTTTTGAGAATCTGAGGGTTCTGGATGGGCCCACATTATCACCTACCCTTTTTGGTGATGAAACTCCCGGCACGCGCCTCGGTGAGACTTTTGTCAATCCCGAAACCGGTGAAATGATGGAACTCTATTCGTTTACAATGCCTGAAGGGATCGGATTCCACTATGTTGTTACCCCTATGGCCCAATTTACTCTTGGGCTCATCAGAGATACAAATATCACAGTTCGATACCTGCCTCCATTAACCTTGAATGATGACTTCAAAACCAGCCTGCGCGGCTTTGGTTTTCAACACGGATTAAATCAATGGCTCAACCAGTCTCCGGATGCAATCGATGTCTCAATTCATATGGGATTTACTGAAATATCAGCTGATTTCAATTACCTGGTAGAGCCTGAAGAAGGTAGTGATATTCAAAATCCGCATCCCTCATCAACATGGGAAGGCCAGGGTATGGCTGTCCGTTCCAGTGCTTTTACATCAGGTCTGATTTTGGGCAAACAGATGAGAGTTCTATCATTATACGGTGGATTTGGGTTTCAACAGGCAAAAACGAATGTAAGGGCAGTCGGTGCATACCCCGCTGCTATACCTCTTGGGCCTAATGAATATACTCCTGGTGGCCCCAACCGGACTATAGAAATTGTGGAAGATCCGATCGATCTGGATTTTGAAAGCAATCTTCGTATGAACTACTTTGTGGGTGCCAGGCTTCAACTATTAATCGTGGCTGTAAGTGTTTCATACAACTTCAGTGAATATAATTCACTCAATGTTGGTGTTGGCATCAGTGTCAGGTAGTCATCAATCAAACCCCGGCAATCAGTGAGCCTCAAGCCAATTATCGGCCAATCCCATCTCTACAGCGAGTGGTACCGATAAGGTAAATGCGTTTTCCATCAGTTCCAGAATTTTCTGAGGGAGATGTTCCGCCTCAGAATCAGCTATTTCAAAGATCAACTCATCATGAACCTGAAGCAGCATTCTGGATTTAAGACCTTCTGAACTCAGATACTCATCTATTCGAATCATCGCCAGTTTTATGATATCGGCTGCAGTTCCCTGAATCGGCATATTGATGGCAGTACGTTCAGCAAATCCTCGAACATTCCAGTTTCTGGAGTTGATGTCCGGTATGTATCTCCTTCGTCCCATGAGCGTGGTTACATATCCATTCTCTTTTGCAAAACGAATAGTATCTTCGATATATGTTTTAATACCGGGAAAGCGCTCAAAGTATTGATCAATCATCTCTTTCCCTTCACCGTTGCTGATACCAAGCCTGCTCGCCAAACCGTATGCACTTACTCCATAGGGGATTCCAAAATTTACCTCCTTGGCTTTCCGTCGATGATCAGGCGTCACCTCTTCAAGCGAATCCAGATTAAAAACTTCCTTTGCAGTTCTGGCATGAATATCCTCTCCCTGTTTAAATGCCTGAACCATATTCTCATCTTCAGAAATGGATGCGATCACCCGCAGTTCAACCTGAGAATAATCGGCTGCAAGCATTCTGAACCCTTCTTCAGGAACAAACGCTTTCCGGATTTCTCGCCCCCGCTTCGTTCGGATCGGGATATTCTGCAGATTCGGGTTGGATGACGATAGCCGGCCTGTAGCCGCCACAGACTGATTGAAATCGGTGTGTATACGCCCTGTTTTTGGGTGAACTAACTTTGGCAGAGCATCTACATAGGTCGATCTCAGTTTACTCAATGATCGATAATCCAGAATCAGCGATGGTACCTCATATTCGACCGCAAGTTTTGTCAATACATCCTCAGATGTAGAATATTGACCCGTTTTGGTCTTTTTCCCGGCCGGCAGTTTCAATTTGTCGAACAGTATGGTTCCCAGTTGCTGGGGTGAGTTCAGGTTAAACTCTTCTCCCGTAATCTGAAAGATTTTCCCTTCCAGTTCAATTAGATCTTCTGTCAGTTCTTTCGAAAATCTATCAAGCATAGCTGTATCCACTAATACTCCATGTTGCTCCATCAATGCCAGAACAGGGATAAGTGGAAATTCCAGATTATCGGCAATCTCTTTCAGACTATCTCTTTCGAGCATTCCTGAAATCTCCTGATAGAGTCTAAAGGTAATGTCAGCATCTTCTGCTGCATAGTCTTTTACTTCATCAACAGGTACCTGCGACATGGATATCTGTTTTTTTCCTTTTCCAATCAACTCTTCGATCGGTACCGGTTCATAATTCAGATATTTTTTTGCAAGAGCATCCATTTTCAACCGTTGAGAGCTGTCGAGAAGATAAGCTGCCACCATAGTATCAAAGAAAGGCCCGCTGATTCGCATCCCTGCATTTTGCAATATGACAAGGTCAAATTTTAAATTGTGGGCAATTTTCACCGATCCTAACTTTTCAAACAGTGGCTGCAGAAGCTCAATCACCTTCTTTTCCGGCAGACCCTCTTCACCGCCCACAGGTATA
>SKZL01000363.1 GCA_007127395.1 Balneolaceae bacterium | reverse complement strand
GTCGGGACAGGCAAACTGACGGAAATATTAATCTGCGCTCAAACTGACGGGATGATTAAATACGTCAAACTGAGCCTTTCGTCAAGCTCAAAATAAGCGCAATTCCGACGGTTTTTTCCGGCGGCATGCAGTCGAAGGGTTCTCGTTTACAGATTTGTACACAAATCAAGAAGTTTTCACTATAGCAGTGGCAACCGTACCGTAAATGTGGTCCCTTTCTCTTTTTCGGATGTAAAATGAATCTCCCCATTATGCGCCTCAATGATCTGCTTGGTGATGGCCAGCCCCAGTCCGGTACCACTCGATTTGGTTGAAAAACGTGGTGTAAATACTTTATCCCGGTCATCTTCATCAATACCGGCACCATTATCTTTTATTGTAATTACAGCTTCTCCTCTCAACTTTTTCAATGAAAGTTGTATCTCAGCTTTTCTTTCACCGCTGGCTTCTATCGCATTCTTCATCAGATTGATCAGAGCCCTGCGCAATTCATCCTCCAGGCCATTCACCTCTACACGATACTTCGGTTTTTTAAATTCAATTAAGACGCTCTTATCGGGCTCATACAGTGTTGTGACTGATTCTATGAGCTCATCAAGGAGGAGAGGCTGTAACGGTTCGCGAATCGGTTTGGCAAATTTCGAAAAATCAGAGGCAATCTTATTGAGCGATTCTATCTGTTCAATAATGTTGGCCGCAGTTCTTTCAATCACAGGTTTCAATTCCATGACATTATCCGGATCTGCCTCCAGCTGTCTCTGCAGATGCTGCAGGCTCAGCTTCATCGGAGTAAGCGGGTTTTTGATCTCGTGAGCCACCTGTTGAGCCATCTCTTTCCAGGCTGACTCCCTCTCCGCTCTTAACAGCTCTTGCCGGGCTTCATCAAGGCGGCTTACCATCTCATTGTAAGCATTTGCAAGTGATCCGATCTCATCACGACTGGTAACCGCCACTTTGGTCTCCATATTCCCACTGGATATTTTACTCAAACCCGCCTGAATAATTTTCAATGGTTTTGTGAGCTGATTGGAAAGAAAGACGGTTCCAGCAATAAATACGGAAAAGATGAAAAGGTACATCACAAAGAGATAACTGGTGGTGTCGAGCAGTTGTTCGATGTAGACGGGAGATTGCAGGAAAGTGGGTATCGCAATGGCACCGACCGGTTCACCCTCTGTATTGAACATGGCACGATAACCGATCAGCATCTGTTCATTTCCGAGGTTCGAACTGGTTAGATAGTGAATTCTGCCTCTGTTATATAACTGATCATATACCTGAAATGGCATAACCTCAGGAATCAGATGGTTTTGAAATATCTGTGGTGTAGTTGAAACAGATAGCTGTGCCCCCTCATAAATCATCAGATCGGTATTGAGTATAGTTGTCATATCGGCAAGTAGGCTATCGGTGGATACTCCGGGAGAAAAGAGTGATCGCTCTCTGAGTGATTCAGAAACTACGGCAAGATCATTCAGAAGTGTGCGTTCAACGCTCTTTTCATTTTGCAGACCAACTGTATATTGGGTTGAGAAGATAAGAACTGTCAGAAAAAGGATGGTTGCCAGGGAAAGACCGTCGATAAGCCTGTTTTTGAATTGTTTGTTCTGTTTAAAGAGACGGAAATCTTTAAATCCGGCGAATGAGAGGATCAAAAAGATAATAAGACCAATCCATACCATGATAATCTGTAGTCTGAAATAAGAGAACAGATTCTGGTTGAACCCGGGATAGGGGGTACTTGCCTTTATTATGCGTCGGTCACCGGAGTGGATCAGAATCTCCCGGAATGAGCCGGATGTCGTGTTATTTTTAATGTGAGTGATGGAGTCCTGAAGAGCCAGTTCCAGTTCACGCTGCGGCAGCCGGTTGTATTGTGGCTGATTGTGATAAGTACCCTTCATGGAGTTTCTGATCAGCCGTTCGCCCAGATATTCAGAGAGATAAAAACTTTGACTCCAATCCCGATCACTGTCAGCAGTCAAAACGGCGCGAAGAGGTTTCTGGAAATCAGATCTTTCACGATAGATCTCACCTGCGATCCAGGCTATGATATTGTTGGTCTGATCCGGATCATAAATCGGTATCCACCCTCTGTTGAAAGTGGTGTATCTCTCTGAAATACCGGCCGGACGATCCCAGATGATAGGCCGGTTGGTCTGCCATCTGAGTTGTTCGCCTCGGTGTGAACGCAGCATCAGATTGGTACTATAGAAAGAGTGCCAGTTTGGAGTATCCAGAGTAGTGGAGTAACTGGAGATCTCTTCATTGTCAGTAGAAAGAAGGCGTACATGAAATGAGTAATTCTGCCACTCATCACGGATACCGTTGATAACCGAACGCTGAAACTGGTTCAGTAGAAACGGACTGCGGTTTTCTATATCAGCTTCGCCAAAATGAGATAAGTTTCTCTCCAGGTCTGAAAGCAGCCTGAATAGAATTTCATCAGATCGAACAGCTGTCTCCTCTTCCGTGAATTCACTGATCTGCACAAAAAGATCTCTGTCCAGTCTGTCATCTGTGGTGTTCCATATCATAATGAAGATCACTGTAGATGCAGTCAGAACGAGAAACATCAGTTTTCTGAATCCTGAAATATCGGCCACCCTGCCCGGATCCACATAATGAATATGAACAATAAATAGAACCAGAATGAATATGGCCAGGATCAAAGGAAGTTCAATACTGAAAAATTGAAGTGATGGCGAAAATAGGATCGCCAAAAAGCAGATACAG
>SKZL01000385.1 GCA_007127395.1 Balneolaceae bacterium | reverse complement strand
CCAAAGTACTCTCTGTTTGGATGATCCTGTTTCTGTTTTCCGCTTGTACAACAGATCCGGAAGAACCGGTGGAGCCGGGTGAGTTAAGATTTGTTTCAAGTCACGAATTGGATATTGAAGATCCATCCGGCTTGACTTTAGACGTGTCGGGTAATTTTCTCTGGACAGTCAGTGATTCTGAGGGAGGGCGTATCTACAGGATCACTTTTGAAGGGGAGATAATTAATCACCTGGAGCACTACCGGGGAAACGATCTGGAAGGCATCACAATGAATCCCAATGATATGACACTTTGGGTGGTCGAAGAGCGATTAATGCAAGTAATGCAACTGAATCTTGATGGCAGAGTATTAATGTATAAATATATTGAACACAGAAATACCAATATAAATGAAGGACTGGAAGGGATCTCAATAAATCCGGATAATGAACATATCTATCTGTTGCACACGAAGAACCCAACATCATTTATTGAATTGGACAAATACATGCAGATTGTGCGGGAGGTCATTATAAATTTTAGAGCGCCTTACACCATGCTCGATTTGTCAGGACTGTTCTACGATCATAAAGAAGAAGAGCTTTGGTTTGTCAGTGATGAATCGATGCGAATAGTTGTAACCGATACAAACCTGGAACCGATCAGGTCCTATCAACTAGGGCAAAGAAAGTTTGAGGGAATTGCGGTAAATAGTGAAAAACGCACAATATACCTGGTTAATGATGAATCGAATATGTTATATATTTATGACTACTAATCTACAGTTCATAGCGAAACTTGCGCCGGAAAACATTATTATCCGAATGGTTTACAAATCAATGATTTGATTTAATATTTTGAGCAATCAGAGCCTTATACGCTGATGAATATGTAAAATGAGACTGAGGAAAATCAATAATCAGAATTCATGGAAGACGACTTACTGGTAGATCTGCCAAAACCCCCTGAACACTTTTCTGATGCTGCTGTAGACAGTTGGTATAAAACGGGGATCACACTTATACGTAGTGAGAGGCTTCGTGAGAGTAATCTTAACCATCTGGAAGAGATCTGCTACTGGGAAGATTATAAAAATAGAATAAGAGAGAACCTGCAAGGCAGGTTTACGGAACATCAGCTCGAGATGACATCCGGCAACATTGGAAGTATCAATACATCAGTACTGTTGGCAAATTATAAGGCCATTCAGGATGAGATCAATGAATTGAGATCCATTTTTGGATTAAAACCCGAGCTTCCTGAACATATATCAAACACACCGGAATTGCCATCAGAGGTTTTTGATCATCTTCCTTCCCTACTTAGAGAGTGTTGTGAATTGATTGAAAATGTCAGAAACAGAGACTGTTTTCTGATTATGTCACTGCCGGTTCTGGCCCTGCATCTAACCAATGTTCGTTTCGAAGTTGCAGATGGTACGTTTACACCGAATATATTTACATATATCGTTAAATCACACAGTGGTATCGACAGATATCCCAAAAAGGCACTTGATCTCTCTTCTATGCTCCAAAATCGTGCACTTGAGGGAGAGGCCGGTTGTTTTGTTAAACCTGTGATCGAATTGAAATCTTCTTCCAAAAATATTCAGAAAGATATTTTCCAGAACAAGGGGAAAGGGCTGATATTTGAAGAGTATATGCAGGTTGCAGCCGGGATGGGGTCTTTTGACTATCACCTCTTTTCAAAATTGATCGAAAAAAGCAATTCTCAAAAACCAATTAGCCTTTCGCTGGAGAATGATCAGACCAGGGTGTTGATCCCGGAGTTGTCGGCAGCATTGAATGGTACGATGAAAGAGGTTAAAACTTTCGTGGAGAATATGGGAGAGGGTCATCTGACCAACTATTCATTCTATCTGTTTGAAAGTGAAGGAGAGTGGAAAAGCTCAAGGCCAACAACCCGATCCAAACAATTCAATCAAAAAACAGATCTTTTCTCCGGTAAGTTATATGAGCTTTATGAATTGCTGCTTAAGAAAAGCAGCCCAATATACATTGAGCCGACCGGTGAACAGTGGCAGATGATCGATGATACGTTTTCTGAAAAGATGAATCTGATTGAAGAGCTCGATTTGACCCAAAATCTACAAATTGCAAATGAAAAGGCGGTCATAAATACACTAAAACTGGCCTCACTGTTTACCATAACAAGGGTATATCTGGATCAACAAATTGATCTGAATTCAGTGGATGTCCTGAGCCCAAACGATCATGACATGATAGCGGCTTTGTGGCTCACGGATACGTTCATGAAACATGCAATCAGGCTCTATCAAAATCTGCCGGTGATGCGAAAGGAGAGCTACAGAGGAAATCGGTTCAACCGATTTTTTGGGACATTGCCAGCAATTTTTGATACATCGGAGGCGGTAGAGGTAGCTTCAATGCTATCCATTCCTGATCGAACGGCTAACAGATATCTGTCAGAACTTTTGGAGAAGAACAAACTGATAAAATTACGAAGGGGTGTTTACAAAAAGAGCTGATCAGATCGCTTTTTTTGCTTCGATAACCTTATCAACAGGTGGAAATTTCAGTTTGAATGTAATTCGATTATCTTCATTGGATGTCAACTTAAGTGAGATACCAATCTGTTTTGCAAGAGTTTGAGCAATAGTCAATCCGTTTCCCATCCTGTCTGACCGGCTGCTCACAAAAGGATCAAAGAGTGACTCCACTAGATCATCCGGAATTGCAGGGTCATTATTGGAAATCTCAATGTCATCCGGAGTATTTAATG
>SKZL01000239.1 GCA_007127395.1 Balneolaceae bacterium | reverse complement strand
GAGAAAGTTTTACGGCTGCCGGAAAATTTCCGGGAGGATTTATGAAAAGCGAAGGGCGTCCATCTGACGGTGAAACTCTTGCAAGCCGTTTGATTGACCGCAGTTTGAGGCCGCTGTTTCCAAATGGCTATGTGAATGAAACTCAATTTATTTGCCAGGTATATTCATCCGACGGTCAACATGAAGCGGATGTATTGGGTGCTTTTGGAGCGTCTGCAGCAACTCATATCTCTTCTATCCCGTTTGATGGGCCTATGGCTCAGGTAAAAGTTGGCCGTGTGAACGGTGAGTTCGTGATCAATCCTACGATTGATGAACTGAAGGAGAGTGACATGGATTTAATTGTTGCCGGAACAGCAAGCAGTGTTCTCATGATCGAAGGTGAAATGAAAGAGATCAGCGAGAAAGAGATGCTTAACGCTGTCAAAGAGGGGCATAAAGCGATCGTGAAATTATGTGAATTTCAGGAAGAGCTCAGAAAAGAGTTTGGTGTTGAGAAAAGAGAATTCACACCTGTTGAATCAAATGGTGAGCTTGAGAGTAAAGTTACTGAACTGACGGGTAACAAGCTGAGCGAGATTGTAGGATTGGGCTTAAGCAAAGAGGAATTCAGCGGCCGTTTGAGTGAACTGAAATCAGAAATTAAGGAGACCATTACGGCAGAAGAGGGATATGAAGAAGCCGGTGGTGAGATTTCAGAAATTTTTGGTAATCTTGTCAAAGAAGCTGTCAGAAATATGATTCTGGAGAACAGGAAACGTATTGATGGCCGTGCACCTGAAGATATTCGAGATATCTGGTCACAGGTAGGTTATCTGCCCAGGACTCACGGGTCAGCCATCTTCTCGAGAGGTGAAACTCAGGCTTTGGTATCAGTAGCGCTTGGTACAAAACGAGATGCACAGAGTATAGATACACTCTTCTATGAAGAGGATCAGACGTTTATGTTGCACTACAATTTCCCGCCATACTGTGTGGGTGAAGCAGGATTTATGAGAGGTCCGGGACGCAGGGAGATTGGTCACGGCCACCTGGCTCAACGGGCACTGAAAATGGTGCTCCCCGATTTTGAGGAGTTTGGATATGTGATCAGAGTACGATCCGACATCACCGAATCAAACGGTTCATCATCCATGGCTTCCGTATGCGGCGGTTCAATGGCGATGATGGATGCCGGAGTTCCGCTTCCAAAACCGGTTGCCGGTATTGCAATGGGGATGATTGTGGGTAAAGAGAAAACCGTTGTGTTATCAGATATTCAGGGTGAAGAAGATTTCATGGGTGACATGGATTTCAAAACAGCTGGTACCGCAGATGGTATCACTGCTACCCAAATGGATATGAAAGTTCAGGGAATCAGCTTTGAAATCATCGAAGAAGCCCTGGAGCAAGCACGTGAAGGAAGGCTGCATATTCTTGGCAAAATGGCGGAAACGATCTCCAAGTCAAGAGACACTCTCTCAAAATATGCACCTCAATTTGTCAGAATGACGATCGACGGTGACAGTATCGGAGCGGTTATTGGTCCTGGTGGGAAAGTGATTCAGACTCTGCAAAAAGAGACTGACACCGAAATCTGTATTGAAGAAGATGAGAGCGGCAAAGGGCAGATTACCATCTCTGCTGATAGTCTTGAGAAGGCTGAAAATGCGAAGAAACGTATTCAGGCGATAGCCGGAGACCTCGATGAAGGTGCTGTATACAAAGGAGTCGTAAAAGCGATTAAAGAGTATGGTGCTTTTGTAGAGATTGTGCCGGGTAAAGAGGGTTTGCTGCACATTTCAGAGCTGGAACACGGACATGTCAAGAATGTAGATGATGTGTTATCTGTGGGTGATGAAGTGGATGTAAAACTTCTGAAAGTAGAACACGGTGGAAAATTGAGACTTTCCAGAAAAGCATTGCTGCCTAAAGAGGAAGAGTAATACTCTTACTGGCGGTAAAAATGATTTAACTAAAGCGGCTCTATTTCTGATAGAGCCGCTTTTTTATTTTAATAATCATGTTTGAATGATGTTTATGAACTGTTTCGCTTGCAGATCAGTTTTACTGAATTTTAACGTGTGGATTCTTAGATTGCGATCAATATCAATCACTCTTAGTCAGAGGAAAAAATCGGCAAACGGTCAGTATATATTATCATTTTAACGATCCCTTTACTCCTTGTGTGGACAGGTGGTGAACTAATGGCACAAGATCAGAAAGATGCAAAAGGGGCATTTATTCGTTCAATGGTTCTTCCGGGATTGGGTCACTATTATGCGGGAGAGGAGCACCGAATGAGAGGGAATTTGCATCTGGCCTCCGAGCTGACATTCATAGGTACATACTTCGGTTTGCTTCAAAGAGAAAAAAAATTACAGAACAACTATATCACCTTCGCCGCATTACGGTCTGGTGTAAATGTTGAAGGCAAAAGCAGAGAGTTTCTTATTGCTATCGGTGATTTTCAGTCCATTCATGATTATAATGACTATCAACTCAGAAGCCGAAACTGGCATCGGCTGATAGAGGTGACGCCTGAAAATAGCTGGAACTGGAATGATCCTCTCGATCGTGAACAGTACCGAGATCTAAGAGCAAGAAGAGATCGGATTCAGAATCATTTACCGGCGATGATCGGCCTGATGGTGATTAACAGGGTCGTGGCAGCAATCAGTTCAGCAAACAGGATCAACCGTTCAGACAGGAGTCATGTTGCACTCTATCTTGTTCCGATGGATGGATATCATCACGACCGGTTAACGGCTCTTAT
>SKZL01000025.1 GCA_007127395.1 Balneolaceae bacterium | reverse complement strand
ATTTCGAGCAGTTGATTTATCATCGTCTTGTTTGAGAATGGTCAACCATTGTTTTAAATCAGCTTTTAACTCACTTAATTCGTACTCATGCGCCGTTAAAAGAGCTTGCCCTTCTATGGTTTTTCTCATATTATTAAAGGTCTCCTCCACATATTCAAAAATATAGCTATTTCGTCTCAACCACCATCGGTTTTGAGCTAATCTCAATCCAGAAATAGATTTGTAATAGGCAGGTAAAAAAGAAAAATCATAGGCAGGATTATCCAAAAGCCGTTTTGCCTTTCTGTTCACTTGCCGATAATGCCCTTGATCATATTTCATTTCAAGCATATCAAATTCATACACTTGTGCGCTCACTAATGCAGGAAAGCTAAAAATGATAATAATAAAAACTGTAAAAAACCTACTCATTCATCTCTGTTTATCTTAGCGAAATAAAGCAAAATAGTAGTTAATAATTGAAAAAAAATAATAAAGGATTAACAGGGTTGTGTTTGTAACTTGGAGGGAGGTAGGGGTTGGAGGTTAGAGGTTAGAACGCTTCGCTGTTAGCGTATAACCTCTAACTCCAATCTCCTCCCTTAAACGATTTAAACACAAATAAACTTAATTATTATGTAAGCATATTATTTTTTTATACTTTCGTAGTATGGAAGAACCTATAAAAGTGAAGACAAAATTAACAGAAATGTTGGGAATAGATTTCCCCATAATTGTGGCTCCTATGTTTCTTGTTTCCAATGATAAAATGTTAATAGAGGCAGCAAATTCTGGAGTTACAGGAGCTATTCCCGCTTTGAATTACAGAACTATCGATGATTTACGGGAAGGAATTCGAAATATCAAATCGAAGGCCAACGGACCGATTGGAATAAACTTGATTGTAAATAAAAGTAACTTCCTTTATAAAGAACAGTTAAGCCTTATTTGTGAAGAAAAGGTGGATTATATTATTACGAGTTTAGGAAGTCCTGAAGAGACCATAAAACAGGCACATAAAGCTGGGATAAAAGTTTTTTGTGACGTTACGGATGTAAAATACGCCAAAAAAGTAGAAGCTTTGGGTGCAGATGCTGTTATTGCCGTAAATAAAGAAGCAGGAGGACACGCGGGGAAGATCAGCATGAAAGATTTGATTCAATTATTGAAAGAAAATTGTTCCATTCCTATAATTAGTGCCGGTGGAGTTGGCACAGGAAATGGAATAAAGGAAGCTTTAGACGCTGGAGCAGAGGGCTTATCGATGGGATCTATTTTTATTGCCTCAAAGGAAGCAGGTGTTAATGATGAGTACAAACAAGCATGTGTGGACTACGGTGCAGATGATATCGTTATGACCGATAAAATTTCAGGAACTCCATGCACGGTAATAAAGACGCCTTATGTAGAGAAAATCGGCACCAAACAAAATTGGTTGGAGCGCTTATTAAATAAAAACAAGCGATTAAAAAAATGGATGAAAGCATTGACTTTTGTAAAGGGAATGAAAAGTTTACGAAAAGCTGCTTTTGGTGCGACCTATAAAACCTTATGGTGTGCTGGACCGAGTATCGAACACGTAAAAGAAATTCGCCCTATGTCTGAAATCATTGAAAAATTAAAACAAGAATATGTCAACAGCTAATACGGACAGAAAAGAATTGCGTAAAATGCGTCGTTTACTCTGGTTAATGGGAGTAGTAAAGATTCCCATGATTCACTACACCGGACCCAAATTATTGCAAATTAATGATGAAACCGTAAAGATTCGCGTTAGATTGCGAAGAAGAACGAAAAACCATCTAAAATCAATGTATTTTGGAGCTCTAGCTGTTGGTGCAGACATTGCGGGTGGAATTCACGCCTACTATTTTGCAAACAAATCTAAACAGAACATCTCTTTCGCTTTTAAATCTTTTCAAGCGGAGTTTTTAAAGAGAGCTACATCCGATGTTACTTTCGTTAGTAATGATGGAGCAAAAGTCCAAGAAGTAATCAAAGAAGCTCTAGAAACGAAAGAACGAGTGAATCGACTTATTGATTTAAAAGCCTTTAATAAAGAAGGTGAAGAAGTAGCCATTTTTAAAATGGAAATTTCAGTCAAGATCAAGTAAAACGTGGGGTTTAACTCACCCTAGCCCAACTTAAACTCTGATGTTTTGTGAAAAGTAATTTCTGGATAATCTCTTTCTGCCATTTCCAGTAAGAACGGAGTTTCCGCAAGAAAGACAAGGTTTTTGTCTTTGTCGTAAGCTAAATTTCCTGTTTTAGCCTTTTTAAAACTTTCGAGTTGCTCTTGGTTATCAGAAGTTACCCAGCAAGCTTTGTGGTAATTTAGCGGGGAAAAAGAACATTTAGCTCCATATTCGTGCTTGAGGCGATAAAGTATGACGTCAAACTGTAATTGTCCAACCGTACCAACAATCTTTCTACTTCCTGGCTCTTGAATAAAAAGCTGTGCAACTCCTTCGTCCATTAACTGACGGATTCCTTTGTCTAATTGCTTAGATTTCATAGGGTCGTCATTTCTCAGTTCTTGGAAAATTTCAGGAGAGAATGAAGGAATTCCTACAAAATTCAGTTCTTTCCCCTCTGTTAGTGTGTCTCCAATTTTAAAATTTCCCGTATCATACAATCCGACAACATCTCCAGGGAAAGCTTCATCAATTACACTCTTATCCTTCGCCATAAATGAAGTTGGATTTGGGAATTTTAACTTCTTACCTAGTCGAACGTGTTTATAAAATTTATTGCGTTCAAATTTACCAGAAACAATTCGT
>SKZL01000041.1 GCA_007127395.1 Balneolaceae bacterium | reverse complement strand
TTGCTGAAACCGGTGATGAAGTCGGGATTACATGGCATTATGAAGCAGAAGATACAGAACGAACATTCACGGTTTCTTATGAGCTGGTTGGTACGATCCCGCATGGACAGGAGTGGAGTGAGTTCTTCTGGACCTGGATCGGTTCAGGCAGGGATAAGAGCACACCAACCTTTGAGGTATCGATTGGTTTTCCGGATGAAATCTCCCCGGATTCACTCTACTACTGGAGCCGGACTCCCGCCGGTTTAATTGAATTTACCCATGAGGGATCTCAACTTGTATTTCGTGGTCAAAATATTTCAAGATCTCAATCTGTACCGGTCCGGATCTTGATGCCTGTTTCTCTTTTTGATCCGGATATGATTACAGAAAGAGAGTCGACTCTCCAAATTGATCGGATCATTGCAGAGGAGAATGAAATCATTGCCAGGGAAGAGAGAAGAGCAGAGAGAAGGGCAGCTGTAGCGGAGTTTGCACCTGGGACAACGATATTACTGTCACTTGTCAGCATCGCAATATTTATAGTTCTCTATCGGCGATATGGGAAAAGATACAAGTCAAAAACCTACTCAACGGTATCAACCACAATGGTTCCGGACAGAGCAGAACCCGCACTGGTTGGAAGATTGCTCTCTTTTTATCAAACGCATTCCATCCATTTGATGGCAACGCTTTTTGACCTGGCCAGAAGGGGCTGGTTCACGCTCGAAGAGGAGCAGACAGAGAAGAAGTGGTATCAGTCGAAACCTGAAACAGAATTTGTTATTACAGTTTCGGAACAAGATCCGGATGAGACTCTTCAGAAATGGGAGAAGATGGTTCTGGACTATGTGAAGAGTCGCTTGCATCTGGGAAAGTCGAAGCTATCAGAGGTGTTTGGCAGCGGCGATTCGGCGACCATGAAATGGTATCCGAAGTGGTCGAAGGAGGTTGCCGGTGCTTTTAAAGAGCGTAAATGGAAGGATGAGGAGAGCATCAAAGGAGTCTACATCAATATCATTTTACAGAGCTTGATCGAGGTCATGGCCATCATTTTGATGATCTCAGGAGGAGTAATTGGTGTTATTGCAATGATAGTGGGTGCGATTATGCTCGTAAGCTCAGCGGCGTTGATCCGTCGGACCAAAGAGGGAGAGGAGGCCTACATGCGATGGAAAGCCTACCGGGATGGTCTGAAAAAAGCGGATGAGAGAATCCTGTTTAAAGGACAGCTCGACCGTCATTTCGTTTATGCGATTGCATTTGGCTTGAGGGAAAAAGAGTTGGTGAGGCTAATAGACAAAGGTAGTCAAAACCGGGACAGTTCACTGTTTCCATGGTTGATCGTGATGCAGGGTTCCGGTTCGACACCGGTGACAGCAGCACAAAACTTGTCCAGGCACACTGCATTATCTACCTCCTCGGGTGGCGGAGTGAGCGGAAGCGGCTCATCCGTGGGTTCGGCGGGAGGTGGCGCTAGGGGTGGTGCCGGTTAATAAACCCTACACTTCAAGCAGTCGAAGAGCATTCTTTTTATCGGTAATCAACACGTTGATATGTTTTCCGTTTAATGCACCAAGGATGGCTTCAAATTTTTCCTCTCCACCCGCAACTCCAACGACGGTTCTGATTTTTTTTAACTCTTCAAGTGTTATCCCGATGAAATGATCCTGAAAGCTTGTATCAACCGGTTTGCCGTCAATATCAAAAAAGTTCAGTCCAATATCTCCAATAGCATTCGAGTTTAGAATTTGACTTTGCAGTTCTGCCGAAAAGTCTGAACCTTTCTTATGGAGAACTGTGTTGGTGCCAATGGATCCGATTCCAACATAAACAGTATTGATTTTCTCAAAAAGATTCAGGGCTTCACTCACTCGTTTATCAGCGATTAAAACCTCTTTGGTTTCCGGGCTGTTGACAATACCCGGAACCTGAAGAAGTGTGAGACGAGCATTCAACAGTTGGGCTAATCTTCTGACGATATCGATAGAATGTTCTTTAGCTTCCGGCGGACCCACTCCACCCAGTAGTTGAACTGCATGAACACCTTTGGTTGGAATAGGTTCCATTGTCTCAATCATGATGGAGAGCGTTGACCCCCATGTCATACCGATCATGTCATTATCCGAAATAGTTCTCCGCAGGTATCTGGCAGCGGCTTTCCCCAACTGGATTTTCAAAGCATGAGTTGTAGTTGACTCATCAAAATACTCCGGATCAACAATGATGACTTCGTTCAGGCCAAATTTTTTCTCCAGTTCAGTTTCCTCGGCAATCGATTTGTTCTCAGTAGGTTCGACTGTAATTTTTACAATTCCCAGTTCTCTGGCCTGTTTCAGGAGTCTTGACACTTTTGGCCTGGATAGATTGAGGCGTTTAGCAATTTGTTGTTGGGTAAGATCCAGATTATAATAAAGCAGACTTACTTTACTGATCAATCTGGTATTGATGATATCATTGGGCCGAGCCATTCAGAATTCTGTTCTTATATAATAATTTGTTGATAAATTTGGCTATTCAAAGCCCACATACTAATGAATCAAATATGAACTCTCATCAAAAAGCTACAAATAATTACCGATTGCAATTTTGGCGTTATACTGCAAAAGTAGTAATGTTTATGCTAATTTTAATTTGTTAAAACTTCAACAGCTGAAGGCATTAATTTTCACTTAATAATAGATACCATGAAATTTTCTTGGACTACAGCGACTCTATTTTTTTTGATATTCAACATCCTGCCAATGTCTTCAATTGGTTATACTCAAGAATTGAAGGTTTGGGAGGTTTACGA
>SKZL01000066.1 GCA_007127395.1 Balneolaceae bacterium | reverse complement strand
TCCAAACTGACTATCGAACTGATAAAGGATTAATCCCGAGAATGTGAGAAACAGAGCCGTAATACCGAGCATGAGTCCGCCCAGTGAAAAGCCTTTAATAATGGCCTTACCGGACTCATTAACAAAAAACTTACCTCTCCAGAAAGCATCGATCAGTTCTATTTGAAACCGTTTTTGACCTCTGGCATATGCTTCCCACCCCAGATATGCGATTCCTGCAAAAATCCCCATCACCAGTCCGTAAAGGATCATATTAAAATGAAGCACAATATTGACCTGGCCCGGTAGAAGGTCAGTGAAATTGAGCAGATAGATAAATCGCCAACCATACACGAAAAGGGAAATGATCAGTGCAATAAGCAAGATCCGGTTCCAATCGACCTTTCCTTTAAAAAGTTGTCCAAACCCTTCGATAAATACGAATAGCATTATGAGAACGATTGTAATCAGAAAGAATATTGTATAGTCCTGATTTGAATCAGCCAGTGGTATTTTTTCAGCCTCATTATATGCTTCAAAGCGATTGACGGCGACTCCATGCAACACGGTTCTGTCTAACTCAGTGCCTTCTTCTCTCACTGCCGTTTGCAATTCGAGCTCAATAACATCTTTATACTCGTTTCCGGGTTTTTCCCAGCGGTATATCCGGGTATGTTCATCCTCTTCTGAATCAATGAGTTCACGCCTTTGCTCTTCAGATAAAAAGCCGGGCCTATCATCGATAAAATCATCATCAGCAATTTCATAATCGGTTAAATCGTATCCGAATACATCAGTAACCATATCAGAAGCAAAGCTTAAACTGTTTTCTCCCAACATGAATGGCGGTACTCCCCGGTCGGGTTGAATCTCCAGTAATCTTGTATTTCCTTGATTGTCCCAACGTACCCGGATGAATCCATTTGTGTCATAAATTGAGGATGCAGTCAGGTTAAAACTTTCATTGATACCGATCGACCTTGCCGCAATGATATCCCATCCATGAAGAAAAAAGTTATTGCGGTTTAACTCTTCAATTGAGGGAATTTCATCTTTAAGTGAATCGCGAACGGACGAGAATAAACCCACTCTTTGCAATATGAATGGTACAATACCCATCGTATCAGCGTCAATCTCAAGATCCCTGAACAGTTCTATAGTTTGCTCTATGGCACTCTCCTTGGAGTAGCCAACAGGTGCACCAGCCATGAAATCGAAATGATCCTTCAATGCGACAAAGAGTATCAGGCCACATATTCCGGTTATGATCCAGGTCCAGACTGAATTGATGAGATACATCCTTTTCATATACAGGTTATGTCTATAAGAGCTGTAAATTTCTAAGTAAGGGTTAAAGGTATTAATTCTGTACGGATATGCAAGCGGTAGGTTACTGAATTAATGGGAAAAGAGATTTCCTATCTGGCAAGATGCAGAAAATTGCAGACAAAAAGTTGAATGTTCCGGCTTGGTAAAAAGATGTGAACAATAATAATTGCCCGAAAATAGCCACTAAGTTCATGAATCTTAGGAAATATAAAATCACCGGATACAGTACCATGATTTTTATGGATATGCAAAGTAACAAACAGAGGCCAATAATCTCGAAGATGACTCAGGTTTCTTCGGAATTGCCAACAGGAGTATAGATTTCCGCTTATGACTTTTATGTTTCATTAAAATATTCCAAAACCTGAAATGTTTTTCCGGTTGAATCAGCCTATATTTAAAAAAAATGATAAGACCTTATTTAAACTATGACTGATACTCCGAATCTGCTTCTGAAAAATTGTAAACCGGTTGGGGATGGTTTTGACGGCACCAAAAAAATGGATATCCGTATTAAGGATGGAATCGTCACTGAAATATCAGATAAACTGGAGCCGGGTGAGTCTGAGGAGCTGTTTGATGCAGCAGGCTCTTATGTGAGCGGCGGCTGGATGGATATGCATGTCCACCTGAGAGAGCCGGGCTATGAACACAAAGAGACCATTGAGACCGGCTGCCGGTCTGCCATGTTCGGTGGATTTACAGAAGTAGCCTGTATGCCCAATACAAAACCGGCTATCCATACCCGGGATGTGGTTGAATTTATCCGGAATAAATCAAAAAACGAACTTGTGGATGTGCATCCTATTGGTTGCGTGACCAAAGAGAGGAAAGGAGAATCGATTGCTGAGATGTCGGACATGCTGAAGGGAGGTGCTGTTGCTTTTAGTGATGATGGTGATCCGGTTGCCAACTCTCAGGTGATGCGTGTGGCTCTGGAGTACTCATCCATGCTGAATGCACCCATCATCAATCATGAGGAGGATCTGGATCTCTCCAGGCCCGGACATATGAACGAGGGTGTGGTATCTACCCGGCTGGGGCTGGAAGGCTCACCCGGCATCGCCGAGGATGTGATGATCGCCAGGGATATCCTGCTGGCGGAACTCACGGGAGGACATATCCATGTTGCTCACATCAGCACCCGGAAAGGCGTAGATCTTGTCAGAGAAGCCAAAAAGAAGGGAATCAGGGTCACAACCGAAGTGTGTACACACCATTTTGATCTGACCGATGAAGAGGTAGACCGGCGCCATTTTGATACTTATGTAAAAATGCATCCGCCACTTCGAACTCAGGATGATGTGGATGCAATGATTGAAGGGCTAAAAGATGGCACTATTGATGCCATCTGTACCGATCATGCCCCGCACTCGATTGAAGAGAAAGAGGTTGAGTTCATTTATGCTCCAAACGGCATTATCGGACTCGATACGGCATGGAGTATTTGTGTGAAACGTCTTCTTGAGC
>SKZL01000096.1 GCA_007127395.1 Balneolaceae bacterium | reverse complement strand
GTGAGAGAGTATATATCTCCGGATTCGAGAGGGGTTAAGGTGGTTTTTTCACACCATCCGGTTTTATTTCCTACATCAACCAGTAACACCCGGCGGTTTTGACGGGAAAGTGCTTCGCTGGCATGTATCGCATGAAATTCGCCACCATCTCCCGGGCCAAAAGTGTTCACTGTCAGGATACAATTCGGCCGAATCAGATTTTTTATTTCCAGCTGGTTTACCAGATGTAAAAAGTAGCTTTGAAGATCCTTTACTTTTTTAAGATTAGGAGTTGTGGCAACAATCGGAATGGCAGAGTTGATTTCAATGGTAAGCTTATCATTCACCCTCGCTTTTATCGTATGTATCAGAAAAATAAGTACAATCACACCGCCACCGGAAAGAAGAGAAGCGACAATTTTCAGGATGATATAGTTTGGTGAAAAGGGGGATTCGGGTATTCCGGCCTGTTCAATAATACGGTGAAAAGATGAAGATGCAGCCTGGGCTATCTCCGCTTCAATTTTCTTTTCATTCAGAAAATTGTAGGACTCCTGATAGATTTCAAATTCCCGTTTCAGAATGGTAAGTAGACGATCCTTTTCGGGATAATCAACAAGTTGAAGTTCGGCCAGCAGAATGTCACGGGATAAGTTTTCATATTTTATTTCCAGGTTCCGCCGGGTATTTGAGATACTTTCGATTAAGTAGTTATAGATATCATTCAGATTATCGTCAATAATTTTTACACGATCTTCGTCTGGCGTATAGATCAAAAGCAGCTCCTTCTTTTCTGAACGCAATTCTTTTATTTTTTTAATGAGTTCAGTAGAAAGCAGATCCGTAAATGCTTCAAAGTTTGGAGCCAGTTCATCAAAGTTATCGGCACCCGTTTTTATATATTCATTCAGCTCTTTAATCGCTTCGTAATTCATCAAAAGATTGGTCTGTTGAATTTTCATTTGAGAAATTTCCCGCAACCGGGTTTCTGTTTCCTGACCAATATTGGTTATTTTTTCCTGATTCCTGTAAGATTCAATATCCAGTTCAATCCTTGAAAGTTTCTGAGTTACTTCCTCGATCTGGTTATTCAGAAATACCACCGTCATTCGTGCAGCCTCCGATTTATACGTGATATAGTCTTCGATATAGGCTTCGGCAAGCATATCTGGAAAAACGGATGCTTTTACCGGATGTGGAGACTCAAAAACCAGTCGGATAACCGCTACATCCTTATCAACCGGCAAGACTGAAAGTGCGCTTTTTACTTGTGATACCAGCCGGTTTCTGCTCAATTTTTTGAATTGATAATGATCGACAATCTGGGTGTCTTTTCGAGATTGCAGATAGGGTTCATTTAAGGATATTAATATTTTACCGCCAGCCACCGCAAGTGTATCGCCAAGCTCTGCTTGATATTCAATTCCATCCGGATGTATCAGGGTGTAGCTTTTATTATCTCGTAAATAAAGATTAAATACCTTGTCTTGCAGTTGGCTCTCAAGAGAAACGATATCTAACAGGAATGGTGAGTTATTGTATAACTCAGTAGAACGCATTGTACCTACACGATAAATTTCGATATCGAAATCTAACAAATCAAGGGCTCTGTTAATGAGTAATTCAGATTTCAGGACTTCAACCTCAGTTGCAATTTTATTTTTTGACACAAAGACATCGAAATCTTTATATAAACTGCTGTTGGAAACTCCATCACCGGAATCTGCAAGGCGCAGACGAGTAACACTTTCATATTGAGGTGTTACATAATTGAGATACTGAGTCATGATCACATAGCCCGTAATCATTGCCAGGATAATGAGTGGTATGCCTCTCAGATAAGGTTTTAGTAAACGTAAGCTCTCTTCCATTTAATTTTTTATAAAGCATTAAAAAGGATGGCTGCGGCTGTTGCAACGGATGTAAATGGAATGATGTTTGAAAGCTGCCGGTCGAGGCGTTTGCTGTTTTTTGCCGGTACAATGACCACATCTCCCGGATAGAGAGGAATATTCCGATTCAGGTAAGCATCGCCTTTGCTCAGATTAATATTGGCTACATGCACATTTTGTCCCACTTGCCTCATTACTTTAACACGCTTGATATCAGCATAAAATTCAAAGCCGTTTGCTTTGGCTATCATATCTAACAAACGTGTCTGCTCTGTGTCTAAAGTAACAACCTGAGGATTTCGTACTTCTCCAAGAACGCTAATCTCCTTATTCAGGATTTTTATATCTACAATTGGGTTCACCAACCACTCCCCAAAACGGGCAGAAAGTAATTCTTTTAGCGCAACAACTGTCATATACTCAACTCGCAACGTGCCAAGGCGTGGAACTTCGATATTGCCATTTTTATCTACGAGCAGCCATTTACCATACACTTCATTTGAATTGTAAATACCATATACTGATCCGATGCTCAACTCGTCCTGCTGCCAAACGCTAATATTGATTTTATCATCTACCTTTATATGGTATTGGTAGTCTGGATTGTCATAAAAAATGCTATCCAGTGCGGCAACGGAATTGTCGGCCTTCCCACCTGGCTCTGTTAACATGTTTGTAACTGTGCAGGCCTGTAAAAGCAAACCGGCCATCAGTAGTGGAATGATGAGATGAAACTGTTTCATTGGATTAAACAAAGCTGAATATGGATTTAAGAATACTCGGTTTATTCCGTGCCTGCAGATCTTTTATTAGGGCAATTTTTTCAAGTACTTCATTGATTTTTTGCTCTTCATCATTCGATTTCAGGATATAGTCGAAAGCTCCGTGTTTGAGGGAATCAACGGCT
>SKZL01000154.1 GCA_007127395.1 Balneolaceae bacterium | reverse complement strand
TGCTGCAGGTGATCCAGTTTTTCCTCTAAATCAGAAGGTTGAGACATGATTCGTATTTTCGTTTACGCTTGTTCTTTTTCAGTTTGATTTACTTCTGCATGGTGATCATCATGGTGGCCATGGTGTGATGTCGCAATACCGAGCTGGAATTCAGCCATAGGTTTGTGATAGTCATATGGTCCGTTGATAATCACCGGAGTGTGTTCAAAATTGTGCAGAGGTACCGGTGAAGATGTTTGCCATTCAAGAGCCCGGCTTCCCCATGGGTTTGAACCGGCAGCCCGGCCTTTCATCAGCGAGTGCAGAAGGTAGCCGGCCATGATCAGAAAGCCTATGCCCATCACATAAGCACCTATTGTAGAGAATTGATGGAATGATTGAAACTGATCAATGTAGTTGAAATATCTTCTGGGCATTCCCTGTGAACCCATTACAAATTGCGGCAGGAATGTCATGTTAAAACCGACAAATATGATGATACAGGAGACTCTTGCCCAGAGTTCACTGTACATTTTGCCGAACATTTTGGGCCACCAGTAGTGGAGACCTGCAAGAAAAGCCATCACCATACCACCCATCATCACATAGTGAAAGTGAGCCACTACGTAGTAAGTGTCGTGCAGGTGGATGTCTACGGAAAGTGCACCAAGCATAATTCCTGTAAAACCACCGATTGTGAAGAGGAAGAGAAAGACCATTGCATAAAGCATTGGGGCTTTTAGATCAATAGAACCTCTGTACATCGTGGCAAGCCAGTTAAATATTTTAATTCCGGTTGGGATACCTACCAGGAATGTCAAAAATGAAAAAACCATGTTAGCCAGTGAAGACTGTCCGGCTGTAAACATGTGATGCCCCCATACAAGGAATCCGATAAAGGCGATAGCCAGCGATGATAAGGCGATCGCCCAATATCCAAAGATCACTTTTCTGGAGAACGTTGAGATGACTTCTGAAATAATTCCAAATCCGGGTACAATCATGATATATACAGCCGGGTGTGAGTAGAACCAGAAAAAGTGCTGGTAGAGAACCGGGTCACCACCGATTGCCGGGTCAAAAATACCGATTCCAAGTGCTCTCTCCATTGTAAGGAGCAGAAGTGTTATTGCGAGAACCGGTGTGGCCAGAATCTGAATGATACTGGTTGCGTAGAGTCCCCAAAGATTAAGGGGCAGTTTACTCCAGTTCAGGCCCGGTGATCGCATCTTATGAATTGTCACGATAAAGTTTAGCCCGGTCAGAATAGAGGAGAAACCCAATATAAAAACCCCAAAGGTCATCGCCATCACGTTGCCACTGGTGGTTGTACTGTAAGGTGTGTAGAAAGTCCATCCGGTATCAACACCACCGGTGAAAATGGCAAAAAGTGTAAAAAGTGCGCCGATCACATAGATGTAGTAACTGGCAAGGTTCAATCTGGGGAAGGCCACATCCTTTGCTCCCAGCTGAAGGGGCAGGACAAAGTTTCCAAGCACTGCCGGTACAGAGGGAATCAGGAAGAAAAAGATCATGATTGCCCCATGAAGCGTAAATATCTGATTATAAACATCCGCATCCATAAAGGATCTTGCCGGGGTCAGAAGCTCAGTTCGAAGAAGGATCGCAAGCATTCCGCCAATGAAGAAGAAAATGGTGATAGATGCCAGATACATCAATCCGATTTTCTTATGGTCAACGGTTGTCATCCATGCCCAGATTCCTTTCTCTTCATTGAGATAGTGTTTTTCCGGGTGTTCTTCCGGCTTAAAGCGCCGTACCTGTAATTTTTTTACGCTGTTAGTTGCTTCGTTCGTAGCCATTTAGTTACTGTAATGTTTTGATATACTCGATAATTGCGTCGATCTGGCGATCGTTGAGGGTTCCTGCATACGATGGCATTACAGGTTGATATCCCCTGGTAATTCGTGCATTCGGTTCCAGAATACTTTCACGGATGTAATTTTCATCCGCGGTTACTACTTCTCCATCCTCCATGACCCGTTCAGCGCCGAAAAGCTCCAAAAATGAAGGGCCTTGCAGCCGTGATCCATCGGAAGAGTGACAGGTATTGCATGCATTTCTTGTGACAAGCTGCTCGCCCAGTTCTACCGGGTCCATGTCATCATCCGCAGAACCTGCGATTTCCAGCCATGTCTCAAAATCTTCCTGGGGATGTACAAATGCTGTTGCAAGCATATTGGAGTGTGCACTTCCACAATACTCAGTACAGAAGATTACAGATTCTCCCACTTCTGTCGCTTCGAACCAAAGTGAAGTGTATCGGTTTGGGAGAACATCCATTTTAACACGATAATCAGGTATATAGAAAGAGTGGAGTACATCATCTGAGATCATAACCAGCTTTACCGGCCTGTTTACCGGCACATGCAGTTCATTTACACTTACATGCCCGGTTTCATAATGAAATTCCCACAACCAGCTTTTTCCGACAACGCGGATCTCATAAGCATCATCCGGTGGTGTTGTTAAATTAACATATCCGGAAAGACCCCATCCAAAAACGATCAGCACCAGGATAAGAGGTATCACTGACCATGTGATCTCAAGGAAGTTATTATGTGTGATAACGGGCGTGACATCATTCTCGGAGCGTCTTCTATACTTCCATGCAAAGTAGATAATGGCTATTGTAATGCCGATCAGCAGGATGACACTGGTTACAGTTATAAAATTGAATAATGCGTCTGTTCCCTCTGCGATGGTACTTCTCTGAGGGGGAAGCATAAATTCACTTAATCTATTCATCTATCAATTTCGAATTTATTTGATTGTTTGGAACCTTTTTCTCGTCTCCAAAAAACGCTCAAGAATATACCCAGAAAAATCACGGTTGCCAAACCGCCAAGCTTCATAATATTCATGGCAACGGGTACATAACTTTGCGATGATGGATCATAAGTAAAACAGTAAAAAAGGATTCTGTCGATTGTTGAACCGATGGTTCCTTCAGCTGCTTCAAATAGTGCGTTTCGCAGATCAAACTCTCTGAAAACGGCACCGTAAAGATATCTGGTGATTGTACCTTCAGGGCTGATCATCATAATACTGGCCAGATGCAGATATTCACCTGTCTGTTCATCATACATATAACGAAAACCTATGGCATCGGTAAGTTTTTCTATCGATTCTTGCGGTCCTGTCAAGAAGTGCCAGCCATCTTCAGCACCTTCTCTGTTTAGTGCAGTGAGATACTGTTCTTTAGAGTTGGCTGCAATTTCGGGTGTCTCATTCGGATCTATACTGAATGAGATGATTGTATATTGATTACCGGGACTCCATGACAGCTCTTTTACTACATTGAAGACTGCATCTAATACAAGTCCGCAAAGTATAGGGCACTCATAGTAGAGTGGGTTCAATAGTACAGGTTTTCCATCTTGAATAAGGTCGCCAAGTAGAACCTCTTCACCATCGGATGTATAAAAAAGTAAATCCAACGGTATCTGTTCTCCCAGTTTTTCATCCACGCCTATCTGTTCCAGAACGGCGGGCCTCGACTGGTTCAATTGAGCATTGGCGACATCACAAATGAAAAACACTGCAATTAAAAAGTATAATGACAGTGTATATTTCATAAAATGATAAAAATCATGTGATTAATCGATTGCGATATTGGTAATAGCACTATCGATCGGGATTCTGTAAATCCCTTCATCTGGATCAACGACTCCGAACGTATTTAATTTCACCTGATCTGTACGCTGTAAAAGTTCGATGTCATAAAAGGTGCTGCGCTCAGATTGCGCTTGAATAGATGACGTTCTGGTATACTCGTACATAAACATTACAGCCACAATGAATAGAACCATAACAGCAGCTCCGAAAACTGACCAAAATGTTAATCTTTTGTAATTCAGTATGTCGAAAGTAGCGCCGTATTCAACTGATTTGAGAAAATCATCAGTGACTTCAAGAGTATACTCTTTACTATGCTCCTCATCAACAGGAGTTTTGTGAATTAAATCCTGGATCTCTTCATCGGTTACACCAAATTCGTCGGCAAGATTTGAAAGAGCTTCAGCTCCACCGGTAGCAGCTCGCTCAACGATTTTTAATTTTTCTTCTTCTGTTAATTTTTTCGATTTCTTACTCATTGAGAATCGGATTTACAATGTTTTTTATTGGTGATACTGTTTGGCGAGGGAATCGGAAAGTTGCGGGTCGTTTACCGGTACCAGATTGTTTCGCTTGAGTGTCTGAAAAAAGAGTCCCAAGAAAATACCTCCCAAACCGACAAGTGTTACAAGATCAAGCCAGCTTATTGAAACACCGTCATGATGCAAAACCGGCATCACTATCCAATGGATCTCAATCAGATGCATAACGATAACCAGGATAGAGGTAATGACAAGCAACTTGTGATTATGTTTTGTGTCACGGTTCAACAGAAGTATAAATGGAATAATAAATCGTCCGAACAGCAGGGCGTAGGTAACGAATGCCCAGCTGCCTTCCATTCTGTGATAGAACCATAGTGTCTCTTCCGGAATATTCGCATAGTAAATAAGCAGAAACTGGCTGAATGCGATATAGGCATAGAAGACAGAAAAGCCGAAGAACCATGCGCCCAGATCGTAAATATGAGCTTTACCAATCGTATTATTCAGAATTCCTTTTCGATGCATCCAGAATACCAACAGGATGATAATTGGAAAAAGTGCTTGAAAGCTCATGGCAAAGAAATAGACTCCAAACATGGTTGAGAACCAGTGAGCATCGAGCGACATGAGCCAGTCAAAACTGGCAAAAGCGACAGTTAATGCGAAGATTAAAATGCCGGGTGCACTCAGGTTTCTTAAAACCTGTACCATTCCCCAGTCGTTAGTCTTATCCATCTCAACGGATACTTTATGCAATCGATATCTCAGATAACCCCAAATTGCAAAGTAGAAAAACTGTCTGATAACGAAGAATGGAACATTTAAGTAGGGAACTTTACCGAGCATAATCGGGTCGTCTGCCACATATTCGGTATTGGTCCATGAGTATAAACTGCTCATTCCAATGAGTATAGGAATGATAAAAATACCCCAAATCCACAAATTGGCGAAGAATGACTCTGGAATTCTTCTCAGAACGGTGCCCCATGAAGATTTTGTGACATGGTGGATCATGACCAGAATCAAGGATGCAAGTGCAATACTTGTGAAAAAGGTGAAGCTGGCCAGATAGGAGAAGAAAAATTGTTCACTGTCTAGAAAGTACCCGACCAGGCTGGCAATAAGTCCTACGGCACCAAATCCATAAAATGTTTTTGCAACATCCGCATTGTCAGGAAATTGAACAGAATCGGTTAATTTTGCGCTGTGTGAAGCCATGTATTTACTTTTTTAAACGATCGTAATTATTCTTCTGATAGTGATTTGATATACTCAACCAGCGATTGTACCTCACTTTCTGACAGGAAATCGTAAGGAACCATAACATTTTGATATCCTTCCACTATTTTGGCACCGGGTTCAACGATAGATTCAATCAGATACTCCTCATCGGCGATGGCTGAAGTTCCGTCTGTAAAGTTTCTTTCTGATTGGTAAAGTCCGACAAAAGTGGGTCCGACACCGTCGCGGCCATCCAGTGAGTGGCAAGCCTGACAGGCATTTCTGACCACCAGTTGTTCTCCGCGTGTAACAGATACTTCATCACTTGCACCTGCTGCCCTTGCTTCAGCAAGAGCTTCCAGTCTGGCCATCTCAACCATGTGCTCGTCCAGCAGCTGAGCCAGATCAACATCGAAAATTTCCATTTCAGACTCGGGAACATTCTGACTTCGCTGAAGAGCCCGGATGTAAGCCACTATAGCCCATCGGTCTTCAACTTTTATCTGAGTTGCATAAGAGGGCATGGTTCTGATACCATTTGCGATAGCGGAGTAGAACTCTCCGGCAGGCATATCACGACTCTCCGTCCTGTGGAATGTCGGTGCCGGCACATAACCATATCCTCCCGTCATGATGATTCCCTGTCCATCACCTGTAGCCCCGTGGCATGCCTGGCAGAAAATGTCGTATCGCTCTTTCCCGCGGTAGAGAAAATCGCGGGTCAGATCAAAAGGTATTTCAGAAATATAATCTCCTGCATCATCAACGCCTTCAAAGAGAGCGGTATCGTGCCGTAACAAACCTCTGGCTACAGTACCCTCAACAGGTGCCCGCATCGCCATTCCATCTTCAAAAAAGCGATTCTCTTGTTGAGAGTTGAACCTCTCCTGAAAATTCATATTGAAATGAGTTCTGACAGGAGGCTGATCCGTCTTTTGGCCTCTGCATGAAAAAAGTAGCAGAGAGAGCAGTAATATGGCGCTGATATGTGTAAAAGCGAATTTCATAGTCTTTAATCGATCTTTCAGAATACGGTTATGATGTTCTATTCATCAAAAATGGATTCAATATTTGTGGCTCCGGCTTCTTTCAATAATTTTTGAACTTTTTCCTCTTCAAACTGAGGATCATCTGACTCAATACAGACGAAAAATCCATCGTCTGTTACTTTCTTGAAATTCTCGGAGTTAAACAATGGGTGATTCAATTTTGGAAGGCCATTCAGAAAAAACATACCAAAAACAGCACCAAAAGCAGATAGCAAAATGGTCAGTTCAAACATGACCGGAATCCATGCCGGTATGTTCATCAATGTTTTACCACTGATATTCAGCGGATAGTCAATGACCATCATGTAGTAGATCATCGCGAAAGCTCCGGTTAAACCGATCAGTCCGTGACTTGCAACAATCCATCCCAATTTTGATTTTGCGAGGTTCATCGCTTTGTCCATTCCGTGAATCGGAAAAGGGCTGAAAGTATCGTAATCACGATATCCTTTTTCATTGATCAGTTTTGCAGCGTCAATCAGCTCCTTTGGATTTCTGAATTCTGCAAGGATACCATAAAGTTTATTATCTGCTACGGTATTTTTCATCATCAAACGGTTTTAGATGCTTTATTGTAAGGTACGGGTACTTCCACTACCGGCACGACATATTCACCTTTATCATTGTAGTTGTGAGGATCGGCCTGAGGCATCGCTCCTTTCAACTCTGCGACTGCAACCATAGGTAAAAACCGAAGGAAGAGAAGGAAGAAGGTAAAGAAGAGCCCAAAAGTGCCAATATAAGTGGCTACATCCCAGAATGTGGGTGAGTAATATCCCCATGATGATGGAAGGAAGTCTGTTGAAAGTGAAGTAACAGCTATTACAAATCTCTCAAACCACATTCCGATATTTACCACAATAGAGATAAAGAAGGTGAATCCGACGCTTCGTCTCAATTTCTTAGACCAGAAGAATTGAGGTGAGGCTACGTTACAAATAATCATGATCCAGTATGCCCATGCATACGGGCCGGTTGCTCTTAAAATAAATATCGCTTTTTCATACTCTACCCCTCCATACCATGCGATGAAGAATTCCATCGCATAGGCAAAACCAACCATGGATCCGGTTACCAAAATGATAATATTCATCTTCTCTATGTGATCCACAGTCATGATATCCTCCAGCCCATAAATCTTACGGCAGATAATCATGAGAGTCAGTACCATCGCAAATCCTGAGAAAACAGCTCCTGCAACAAAGTAGGGAGGGAAGATGGTGGTATGCCATCCCGGTATAATTGAAACAGCGAAGTCAAAAGAAACAATTGTATGGACAGATAATACAAGCGGTGTGGCAAGTCCGGCGAGGATCATATAAGATTTTTCATAGTTCCACCAGTGGCGATTACTGCCTCTCCATCCCAGAGCTAAAGTGCCATAGATCATTTTGCCCCATTTATTTTTAAAACGATCTCTGAGAGTCGCAAAATCGGGCACCAACCCTACATACCAGAAAAGAAAGGATACGGTGAAGTAGGTTGAAACGGCGAACACATCCCACAAAAGCGGGCTGTTAAAGTTTGGCCACATAGCCATCGAATTGGGAATCGGAAAAACCCAATAAATAACCCAGATACGACCCACGTGAATAGCGGGGAAGATACCTGCACACATCACCGCAAAAATGGTCATCGCCTCTGCAAAGCGGTTAATCGCTGTTCTCCAGCCTTGCCGGAAGAGAAACAGAATTGCAGAAATCAGGGTGCCGGCATGACCAATACCGACCCACCATACAAAGTTAATGATCGCCCAGCCCCAGCCAACAGGCTGATTCAATCCCCAGATACCTGTTCCTTCCCAGAACAGATATGCGATGGATGCCAATAAGACCAGCAAAAGGATGTTTGAGATACCAAATGCGATATACCACGCTGTTGGCGTGGGGCGCATATTGATATCCGTCACCATTGCGGTGATATCCTTAAAATCGTGATTCCCCTTAACCAAGGCGGGTTCAGGAACGTATTCGTACGTTTTACTCATGTTAAATCAGTTGCGATTATACTATCGTTAGTGAATTAAGCCAATTCAGGATTCTTGTTAGTTAGTCGTGCCAGATAAGAGGTTCGCGGGCGAACATTTATCTCCTCAAGCATTACATAATTTCTTTCATTCCGTTTATTGCGTGATACATGGCTGTTTTCATCAGTCAGATCGCCAAATGTTATGGCATTTGTTGGACATGCCTGCTGACAGGCAGTCTGAACAGTTCCATCAGCCGGTTTTTTAGATCCGGTCGCAATTTTCGTCTTGATTTTAGCTCTGTTTACACGCTGTACACAATAAGAGCATTTCTCGATCACACCCCTGAATCTGACTGTAACTTCAGGATTCATGGCCATCTGTATAATTTCAGGGTCATCACCGGTTGTCAGATACTCCTTTGTATAATTGAAGAAATTAAATCTTCTTACTTTAAACGGACAGTTGTTTGCGCAGTACCTGGTTCCGATACAGCGATTATATGTCATCTGGTTCATACCATCTTCACTGTGCGTAGTTGCTGCAACCGGGCAAACCTGCTCACATGGAGCCAGTTCACAGTGCATACAAGGAACAGGCTGATGGTAAGCTGTTGGATTGTCGGGATCGCCTTCATAATAACGGTCAGTTCGAATCCAGTGCATGATTCTGCGTCTGCCAACTTCACGTTTACCGATCACCGGTATGTTATTTTCGGCCTGACATGCGATGGTACAGACTCCACAACCGAAACAGGAGTTTAGATCAATGGTCATTCCCCACTGTGGCTGGTGATCCGGTCCGTACTGCTCCGTAAAAAGTGAGACGGGTCCGCGTGTATCACCGGCGGCTTTAGCTTCTTTCATCCCGGGTACTGCAAACCCGTGAAAGCTTTCAAATGATGCAAAATCAGGATTCTCTTTATACTCCTGAAGTGTTGCTGTTCGAATCATATCACGGCCTTCGAGGCTGTGGTGATCCTGAACACATGCAATTTCATAGTTGCCGCCTGTGGCTTCAACCGATGCTTCACTGAAAAAGAGGTTGTCTGATCTTCTGAGAGGATACGTGTCGACACCTACTCCATCTGCAACTCGTCCCAGTTCATTTCTGCCATATCCGACTGTCAGTGTAATTGAATCGTCAGCGTGGCCCGGTTCAATCCATGCTGCTATTTCAACGGAATTGCCACCGGAGGTAATTCTGATTGTAGGAACCCGATTGTGCCGGAAACTGCGTTCCGGATTGATACCGATTTTTTCTGCTGTTGATGCACTCATCAGTGCCACATTATCCCATGTAATTTTCGTCATGGGTTCCGGAAGCTCCATCAGCCAGCCGTTGTTGGCATATCTGCCGTCAAAAATCCGTGCATCCGGCTTGATTGCAATCTCTATACCGGAAATAGAACCGGCTGAAAGTGCCGGTGAAATATTACTGCTGAACTGACCTGAAAGTGAAACACTCACCGGTTCAAATCCGGAATCAGGAACAAGGCCATCATGCAGAACTGTTTCCCAGCTACGCTCAAAGTCGGAGTCAATGAATCCGCTCCAGGTTTCACGCACCAATTCATGGCCATTGGCAGGCTCGCTGTTCAAAATGATATCCAGAAATTCAATTTCACTGATTCCACCAAAAAGTGGTTGTATTTGCGGCTGGACTACAGATCTCTCACCGGAGTAGGAGAGCCCGTCACCCCAGGTTTCCAAATAGTGCGCACGATTCACATGCCACTCGCTTACTTTTGAGGTTTCATCTACGAGCTCTGAGAGATGAATCTTGACATCAACATTTGAAAGTGCCAATGCAATATCCAGATCCGCAGGTGCTGTAAAAGCCAGATTTGTACCAACCATGACAAGGGCATCATAAGAGCCTGCCTTCAATTGGTCGATAGCATTTAAAAATGTTTCATACTCATTACGGTCAGACTGATACGGCAACTCATGGTACGTAACCGTACTGCCTGAGTTTTCCAATGCCAGGTTCATCGCGGCAACAGCTGCATGCACTTCTGCGGAGTGGTCTGAACCTGCACTGAGAATTGATGACCCGCGATTGGCAATGAGTTCATCAGCAAGAACTACTATCCATCGGTGAGTCGTAAATTCATTTGTTAAACCGTTAAATGCAGCCAGGCCACTTACAGATTCAGATAATTTTGCTGCCAGAGCGTAAGTAAAAGGTGCAATCTGTGAGCTCTTGAGCCTGAGCCTGTGATCCGCATAGGAGCCGGTGCTGGTAAATGCGTTTTCAACGGCATAAATTCTGGACATGGAATCATCAGTTGATTCCACTTTCCTTCTGGACGTTAGGTTCAGAGAATTCTCA
>SKZL01000391.1 GCA_007127395.1 Balneolaceae bacterium | reverse complement strand
TGGATATTTGTCGCTATTTTGAGTGCTCTTGAGATCTAAAAGAGTCAGGTCGCTCTCTATCTCCTTGCCATTGTATTGAAACAGTTCCCAGCTATTTTGAATGACTGAACCTCTATCTACTTCAACTTTCTTAATTTGAAGGTCTTTAAAATCTATACCTGACTGAACCCATTTGGAGTGTAAATCGGGTGACAAATGGGCTGCAATTAGTTGATCGTTGTTTGTAATTACCTCACCTTCAGAGAGATTCTGAACCTGTGCAGCCAGATCTTTTGTGGGGAAAAAACGTGGATTCAACCATAATACAGGCTGATTCAGGCCATCATTTGGGATCTGGTTAAATACACCTTTCATATGCTCCCGAAGGATACCCTGTACCGCCGAATCGGGAGAGCCGACTGCATGAGCCCACTTTTCTCCTAAGGTGAGGATTCCAAGCCTCAAATCGTAGAGGGGCCGGGTCAGTGTCAATGGATGGAAGTTCTCTAAAAACTGATCTTCAAAAAAACAAAAAAGTGGTTTCATTTTTGTAAATTGATCTACTTGTAAAAAAAATAATTTATTCAAAAATAAGTTATAGAATTAAAAGAACATTTATGTGTGGAATTGTAGGGTATGTTGGAGATAGAGAAGCTACAGAAATATTGGTAAAAGGCCTCAAACGGCTTGAGTATCGTGGATATGATTCTGCCGGTGTAGCACTGATCAATCATGGTTTGGTTGTACAGAAAGGGAAAGGCAAAGTTATTGCTCTTGAGAAAGCTTTAAAAGCAGACGGTGTCAAATCCAATATCGGTATCGGCCATACAAGATGGGCAACGCACGGAGAGCCCAACGATGTCAACTCCCACCCGCACCTGAGTGAATCCGGAAAAATAGCTGTGGTTCACAATGGAATTATTGAAAATTATAACACGCTGAAAAAGCAGCTTATTGAGAGAGGCCGAACTTTTCAGAGCCAGACCGATACAGAGATCGTGGCTCAACTACTGGAGGAGATCTACACCACATCCAAGGGTGTCAATTTTGAGCAGGCGATCCGCCTTGCCCTGAAACAGATTGTTGGTACATATGGACTGGCAATCATGAATGAAGAGACCCCCGATCGTATTTTTATTGCCAGAAAAGGTTCGCCGCTGCTTTTGGGAATTGGTGAGGATGAAATGTTTATCGCATCAGATGCATCACCCATTGTGGAGTATACCAACAAGGTAATCTATCTGGATGACGGCGAAATGGCGATTGTAACACGTGACAGCTATAAGGTTAAAACCATTGATGATTATCCTTTGACCAAAGAAGTCCATGAGCTTGCAATCAGCCTGGATGCCATTGAAAAGGCGGGTTATCCGCACTTTATGCTGAAGGAAATATTTGAACAACCCCGATCCATTGCCGACTGCATGAGAGGCAGGATCAATCCGGATACCGGTAAAATCGTATTGGGGGGTATTGAGGATGTTATTGATGAGCTGATTCATGCGAAGCGTATTGTGATCGCCGCCTGTGGTACCAGCTGGCACTCTGCACTGGTGGGTGAATACCTCTTTGAGCAGCTTGCAAAAACTCCGGTTGAAGTCGAATACGCCTCAGAGTTCAGATACCGCGATCCATTGATCGGTAAAGGTGATGTACTGTTGGTTATTTCTCAAAGTGGTGAAACGGCAGATACTCTTGCTGCATTAAGGGAAGCCAAAGCGAGAGGCGCTATGGTGCTTGGGATCTGTAATGTTGTCGGTTCAACTATTTCGCGTGAAACCGATGCCGGTGTATTTACCCATGCCGGGCCTGAGATTGGGGTGGCTTCAACCAAAGCTTTCACTGCGCAGGTTGTTGTATTGATCATGATGGCACTGGAACTGGGGCAGCGAAAGGGCATTCTCTCACAAAGTGAGATGAACAAATACATCAAAGAGTTGTCCAAGATTCCATCTAAAGTGGAATATATTCTGGAGCATACAGATGAAGCGATTCAAAAAATGGCATCGCTTTTTACGTATGCGCCAAATTTTCTCTATCTGGGGCGAAGTTACAACTTCCCGGTGGCGCTTGAAGGTGCGCTCAAGCTGAAAGAGATATCTTATATACATGCAGAGGGATATCCGGCTGCTGAGATGAAACATGGCCCGATCGCTTTGATCGACGAGATGATGCCTGTTGTGGTCATAGCTGCAACGGATCACACGAATGACAAAATGATCTCCAACATCGAAGAGGTGAAAGCGAGAAAGGGGAGGATCATATCCATAATGAATGATGATAATCCGGAGGTTGAGCAGTTGTCAGAGTTTCATATCTCGATTCCGACAACAGCCGATTGCTTTTCGCCGTTGTTAACGGTTATTCCGTTACAACTACTCTCCTACTATATTGCTGTAAATCGTGGTTGTCACGTAGATCAGCCCCGAAATCTGGCCAAAAGTGTAACGGTCGAATAATTAGGAAGGCGAAGAAAAGATCAATCAGGGTTTAAACGTTAACGGTATGATCACAAACAGCCAAAACGGTTTCAAGCATGAAATTAGGCGTCAATCATATGGTTTGTCCCCGCTGTATCGAGGCAGTGGAAGGGATATTAAATGAGATCGGTATAGAGAATCCTGAGGTGGAACTGGGCGAAGTATGGCTCGATCGGGCGCTGAGCGAGAATGAGTTGATAAGGTTTCAAAACCGTTTGCAGGAGAGGGGCTTTGAACTGGTCATGGACAGACAGACGGAGTTGATCAACCTGGTAAAAAAGAACCTGATTCAATATCTGAAAGTAGTGGAGGATGATGATCAGCCTG
>SKZL01000282.1 GCA_007127395.1 Balneolaceae bacterium | reverse complement strand
GCCATGTCATAGTCACCGGTGCGGTAATTCTCATTAAAGATAGAGAAAGCCTGAAGTTCACTCATACCATAGGGTATCTCACTCTGTGCATGTGCAACAGCTGAGACTGAAAAAAGAAGCGTTATTGCAATTATATACTTTTTCATTGTTCTGCTATTTATCTCTGTATAATAAAAAACTCTATCAACAGATAATTATTATTGAAACCTTTGACGTACAAACATCATTTCTGCCAAATTCAGGGATAATTTAAATCCCCATATATTCTCTTTAACTAAATTTGCAGATTCTGTTCCCCGAATTCCATAATGAAAACTGAGATCTATAGATGAATATGATCTAATAGACATTAAACCGATTCCTGCATTCAAATAAATTGTTTCTACTTCCTGATTATTTATCTCTAGGTTGCCGGTATCATACGTAACACCTAAACTATACTTAAGGTTGGAGAAAAGACCACCTATCTGTTCAGATCTGTAGGGATGATACTGGAAACCTACTCCTGCTTTCATTCTGTCTTTGAAGTAGTCTTGCTGATCAGGATCGAAGCTATATAGAGCGTCACTCCAATTCTGAATCAATACCTCAGCATCAACGTTGACAAAACGACTTAAATTATACGTAAGTCCAGTATTAAATTCCAATGGTAACTTGATAACACCATTTCGGGTTGGAGAGTTCTCATTGTAATCGATCAATGTACGTCTGTTATTTACTACCCTGAATGCTGTAACCAGCTGTTCCGTCTCAATTTCAATTGGTAGAGTTACTGAAAATCCCAGTCCAAGCTGATCATTTTCCCGGATCAGATTGCGTTTATAGGCGAAAAAGCCAAACCGGTGCCCAATGGAATATCCTTCCATTTTCCTATTGAAACTCACAGATCTGAATTGTGGCAGAGAAAATTCCGGCCTCACTGTTGTATTCATTGAAAAGACATTTGCTGAAAATGCATATCCAACAGAAATATTACTTGTGAGTGCAAATCCCAATCCGGCTTCGAACCGGCTCACACCGCCTGATCCTCTGGATGTGAAATCATAACGAACGGAACTACCCTGCCCCGGCAAAGGATTAAAAAGACCGGAAGAACGTTTTCTGAAGTCACCTCTGACTGTAGGCGTAACAGAAGCGGAAAAACCGAGACGATTTCGCAGCAACGGGAAGACAATCTGAAAATGATCGATTCCAAAGACAGAATTTTGAGCCGATGAATTAAAATCAGAAATCTGAAAGGTATTCAGGCTTGCTGAGATAGATCCTTGTGTAAAGCCGATTAACCCCCAATGGGCCGGGTTTGATATGTTTGTTGTAAATCCGTTAAAGTGTGAGACTCCGCTCAAACCCATTCCCATGGTGATTGGTGATGTCTGATCCACAGGAGCTCCAAAACCGATGCCAGAATAGAATGACCCGGAGTTCGCTTTGTTTTGATCCTGTGCTGCGATCTGTTCAGCAAATATGGCTGACAACAGAATAATTGAGATCAATATGACTTGCGCTCTTTTCATAAAAACTAATTGATGGTCGTAATTACAATTCGTGGTTTCACATCTGCAGGTGCCTGATGATCATAAAAAGCAGTTGTGTATAAAAGGCCATTAATCACCTGAGTGGTCAGATAGAGTTTATTTTCGTTCTGTTCTCCATAAGCCTGATCGATAATAAATTGAGTGATATCGACTCTAAAAGTATTTTCCTCCTCCTCATTCACCACGAAAAAATCGGGATCTGTAATGAATATCTCTCCCATTAGATCATTTGGGATCTCATCAAAAACATGAACCTGAACCAGGTCGGGACTTAACCGTTCAAAACCCGGCACGGCCTGCTCAAAGCTTCGGTTTTTCGTTAAAATCAATTGTGCATTGGTGATATTTCTGCTGCTGAGTTGAGTGTACGGGACATCAGCCAGGATTTCGAGAACTGTTTCTGTGTTGTAGAGAACAAAGCCGACATCATTTTGCGGCACATCAGAACGAACGAAAGATGCACCCCAGTCTCTTAAACCTAACTCCCTCACCTGCTCACCTGTTCCGTTCTCTTCACCTTCCTCATTTTCATCCTCACCCTCATCCTCATCCTCGTCACTCTCCTCTGCGGGTGATTTCACCAGGAATTTGGTAACACTCAAATTTGGTTGATCTGAATCGCCACCGGTTCTTAGAAACCGCAGATTTTGATTCTCTGATGAGGGAACAATGGCCAGGCCCGGGAAGTTATTGCGATAGAGTGAATCCCTGTCAGCGGCTTCACTGTTAAAGTACTCTGCAAATTTGTTTTTCCAATCACTACTCAACTCCACTGTCATAGAGTCACTGCTCACAACCTGAAACTCTCCAACTTTATTGTTGAAATCCACATCCACTTCTGTTTCCTGATTGTACCGCAATTGGTTTCCACGCCAAGTCGTTGCCGCTTCGTAAATTTCATAGCTGGATTCTGCGAGCTCAGAGCCATAAACATCATCTCCGAATATGAGGCTCAGAAAAATGCGGTCCTCATCACCTATCTCATCCAAACCCGCTTGCGTAATCACCGGCTTCAAAAGAACCACTGAGCGGATCGTGCCGTGTAATGGATCAACCACATGACCTGCAGGTGTGTATTGAAGCCTTCCAGAATAAGAATTTTCATGAATGACATTAGCCGTGCTAATATCGTATGAATTCACCTCAACGCTTTCGCGATCAGTTATGATTCCGGAACCGACTGAACCACCGGATTCACACCCCATGTAGGTCAGGGCTATCATCAGGACAAAGATCGTACTCAGGATTGATC
>SKZL01000345.1 GCA_007127395.1 Balneolaceae bacterium | reverse complement strand
TTGAGGAGTCGCTCGATGGGCAGACACTGGTGATATCTGATCAAACCGGGCTGGGTGAACGAAGCAGGCATACAATTGGTGAGGATTTTTATGAGCTAAGGGCCTGGGATGCTGATAACCGCCGAATTGTCTATAGTGACAACAAGCAGGCGATACACTATATCGACCTGAATAGTGGTGAAACCCGTCAGATTGCACAGAGCGATCGACAGGGAGGCTTCGATCTGGCTTTCTCACCGGATGGATCATGGCTGGCATATACATTCAGGCAACAGAACTATTTTAGAGAGCTGATGCTCTATCATTTTGAGTCGAATCAATCACACATTGTGAGTGACGGTATGGCTGATGTTGCTTCACCCGCTTTTTCACCGGATGGTAAATATCTCTATTTCGCGGCATCAACCAACTCCGGACCGATACAGTTTGGACTGGATATGACCACCCAGGAACGCCCGTACCGTGCTGGAATCTATGCGTTAGTTCTGCAGGCAGATGGTGGCTCACCGTTCTACATTCGAACCGGTGATGAAGAGAGCGGTAATGGTGAGGAAAGTGGCGATGAAGATACACCTGAAATAGATTTAGATAGACTCTTTCACAGAAAAGTAGCATTGCCGGTTTCAATTGGTAATTACAGCAATCTGAATGTAGATAAGGATGGAGCCCTCTACTATCAGCTATCGGTTCAGCCGGGTACGGCAGAGAATGCACCCGGGACCAGTTCTGCGTCTGAAAACCGTTTAATGCGATATGATTTTTCAGAAAGAGAGGAGCAGACGGTTCACACAGGGTTGGCTTCCTACAGTATGAGTGGAGGCGGAACCCATCTGTTGATCCGGCAGGTCAATGGGTCGCTGGCAACCGCTGCCGTCGGAAGCACCATTACTCTGAAACCATTGAATACCTCAGATCTGCGTATGCGAATCGATCCGCGCAAGGAGTGGCGGCAGATTTTTGACGAAGGCTGGAGAATGCAGAAAGAGTTTTTCTATGCGGATAATGCACACGGACTGGATTGGGATGCGGTATATGATCAGTATTCACCATTGCTTGATCACGTAGGCCGAAGAGAGTGCCTGAATGATCTGATGGTGGAGATGATCGCGGAGTTGCACGCCGGACATAACCGAGTGAGCGGTGGGGATCTGCATCGTGAGAGTGGTCCGTCGGGAGGTTTGTTGGGAGCCAACTTTACGATTGAAAACGACCGCTGGAGAATCTCGCGGGTTTATACCGGAGAGGCATGGAATCCGTTTTTGAGAGGGCCGCTGGCTGTACCGGGGAACCGGGCTGCTGAGGGTGAATATATTATCGCTGTGAACGGACAAAATATAACGTCTGCTGATAACCTGTTTAGGCATCTGGAGAATAGTGTAGGGAAACAGGTGGTTCTCACCATTTCTGCCAATTCGGATGGCAGTGGATCAAGAAATATTGATATTGAACCGATCTCATCCGAGAATATGCTCAGATTGTGGTACTGGGTTGAGTCGAACCGTAAAGCGGTAGATGAAGCAACCGAAGGAAGAGTCGGGTATATCTATCTGCCAAATACAGCCGGTGCGGGTTATACCTTTTTCAACCGGATGTTCTACGCTCAACTGGACAAAGATGCGCTCATCATTGATGAACGAGCCAATGGGGGCGGACAGGCAGCAGATTATATCGTTGAAGTGCTGAACCGGCAGCATCTTTCAAACTGGGTTTACCGGCGCGGTCTGATGTCGGCCACGCCATTTGGCAGTCTGCACGGGCCCAAACTGATGATGATTGACCAGGATGCCGGATCAGGAGGTGATTATCTGCCGTATGCATTTAGAGAGCTGGAGATCGGCCCGTTGTTAGGAACCCGTACATGGGGTGGATTGATCGGTATTTTTGCCAATCCGTTGTTAGTTGATGGAGGGGTTATGACGGTTCCTCATTTCAGATTTGTGGATGCCGCTAATAACTGGTCTGTGGAGAATGAAGGTGTGGCACCGGATATCGAAGTAAGACTCGATCCGATTGCAACAAACGAAGGCAGAGATACTCAGCTTGAAAGAGCTATTGAAGAGATTCTGGAAATGCTTCAGAACTACAGTGATGATATCCCAAGAGAAAAACCACCACTGCCGACAGAATTGGGCCATTAAATTTAAAAATCAATTTTCCCCCTAATAATCCCCCTCCCCAACAGTGGTTGGGTAGGAGGGATTTTTTTTATAAGTCAATTTCTTAAAGCAAAGACTCCCCTAATAAAGCCTGTCCCGTCCCGACCACTGTCGGGATCGGGAGAGGGATTAAGGGGGTGTTATTTTAAGGCTCATATATCAAAATTTTACACTCCTCGAAATTCGTTTCGCTGAAATCGTTATCGCTTGAGCCCCAACAGTGGTCGGGTTCGGGACAGACTTTTCTAAAGCCTTTTTTTCAGATAGATCTCACCCTTTCGTCCGGACAATTTGCTATCGGAAGAGTAGAGTGTGCTCACCTTTCCTACGGCAGCAATACGTTCTTCTGCGAGCAGGTTGGACGCTTCAACGGGGGTGATTTCGTTATCTTCGGCAGTAGCAAAAATATTGAGAACAGTGTCATATATTCTGGCCGTTTTACTCATGGCGCGCTCTTCATTATATCCTTCCAGCTCGCTTGAGATATTGATGATGCCTCCTGCATTGATCACATAGTCAGGAGCATAAAGTATATTCAGATCCTGCAACATGGTGCCATGTCGTTTTTCATCATCCAGTATATTATTGGCTCCGCCAGCAATGATATCACAAGAGAGATGGTTAATCGTATCATC
>SKZL01000227.1 GCA_007127395.1 Balneolaceae bacterium | reverse complement strand
GGTATTACAATGGATCAGGCGATTCGTTATTCACTGAGTGCCGGCAGAAAGGGTCGCAATCTTCCGGTATCAACGGGTGTAATCGGTATCACAAACCCCGCCCAGCTGGATGAAAATGTAATGCTCGCAAAACAATATCAGGCATACAGCAACAGGCAGATGGATGAGCTTGAGGAGTTTGCTTCTGCTTAAACAGTGGGTTGACAGGACATTGTTAATCTGAAATTGACTCGTTCAATATTTAAAAGGCGTATGCAGAAATGTTACGCCTTTTTCTGTTCAGAGTTTATTGATCATACTTGCAAGGTATCCTGCTCCAAAACCGTTATTGATATTAACGACACTGATTCCGCTGGCACAACTCGTCAGCATTCCAAGGAGAGCTGACAAACCGCCAAAATTGGCCCCATATCCTACACTTGTCGGAACAGCAATCACCGGTTTATCGACCAGCCCGCCTACAACACTCGGTAATGCACCTTCCATGCCGGCGATCACGATGACGACCCTCGCCTGCCGGATCTCATCCAGTTGATCAAACAGCCTGTGTATACCGGCAACACCAACATCAACAATACGGGAGACTTTGTTATCCAGTATTTCAGCGGTAACGACCGCCTCCTCGGCAACCGGCAGATCCGATGTGCCTGCTGTCACTACAGCGATATTGGTATCGGGATAAACCGGTTCACGCCTTCGAATGGTGATACAACGTGCGGCTTCATGATATACGGCATCACTGCAAAGCGAATGGACTTCGGTAAACATCTCCGGTGTGACCCTTGTAACGAGAACATTATTCTCCTTTGAAAGCAGAAATTCCACGATCTCCCCCACCTGCTCCGCTGTTTTGCCCTCCCCAAAAATCACTTCCGGATACCCTGTCCGAATCTCTCTGTGATTGTCAATTTTGGCAAAACCGAGCTCTTTATATGGCAGATCTTTCAGACTGTTCAGGGCAGCGTCAATATCGGTACTGCCATCTTTAACTCCCTCAAGTAATTGCTTTAATTTATCTCTGTTCATTTCCGTTTTGACTATTTTTTATGACATCCACATCAAGACTGCCGGTTTTATAACCCACCATATCAATGGAGACATGTGTGAATCCAAGGCTTTTGAAAAAGGGAACAATTTTGTTCATGATGTCAGGTTGAGCCAGATCGCTGATTCGTTGCGGATCAACCTCAATTCGTGCGATATCCCCATGCTTTCTTACACGAACCAGCTGAAATCCTTCCCGGATCATAAAGAGCTCAGCTTGTTCTATCTGTCTGAAATCTTGATCGGATACATGTGTATTATATGGAATTCGCGTAATCAAACAGGTATTTGACGGTTTATCCCAAACAGGCAGCTCCATCGCTTTGCATAACTGACGTATTTCATCTTTCGTAAATCCGGTTTCACGCAACGGACTCCTCACATTCTGTTCCCGTACAGCTTTTAACCCGGGCCGGTACTCGCCGGTATCATCAGCAATAGTTCCATCCATCAGAGTGTCGTATCCCATCTCATCCATCACCTCCCAAAAAGCTGTAAAAGTAAATGATTTACAGCGGTAACATCGATCATATGGATTGTTACGGATGGTTTCATCTACCGGGATCTCAATCACCCGATGCTCTGCCTGGATCTCCTCTGCGAATTGGATTGCTTCTTCTAGTTCCCAATCTGCGAAATAGGGCCTCTTCATGGTCAGTGCGATCAAATTCTCCACAGGAGCAAGTTTGGCCGCAGCCAAAAGAAAAGTACTATCAACGCCTCCTGAGTATGCGATTGCACAATCACCCAGAGACCGAAGCAGAGTCAGCAGGTCTTCATATTTCTGTTTTAATTCACTTTGAGATGGATTCAGGACGGGTGATTTCATGATTTTTAAAATAATTGATTGATAATTCTGACTCTATTATCCGGCTGGCTTCCTGTATAGATAACTGATGCATGTCGGCCACTCTTTTGCAATCATCGAATTCCGGTTTCCATTTCAGCAATTTCCCCTTGTAACTGGCTTTTTTAACCGCCACAGTACCCAGTGAGGTCTCTATGGTCTCTGTTTCACGGTCGAGCACCATACGCTTCACAGATTGCGACCTTAGACCAAGTGTGGTAGTCTCTTTTAAGATAATTTCTGACAGTTTCTGCTGATCCTTCTCATCACAAAGCAGACTCAGAATGGCGGCCGGACGGCTTTTTTTCATAATAATGGGTGTAATGAACACATCATACGCCCCTTCAGCGAAAAGATGATCCATCACATGACTGTAGTGTTCGGGGTTCATGTCATCAATATTACACTCAATCAGCAGTTTTTCATCGTTATTGGCCGGTTCATCATCTATTTCGCCGACATAGACCCGAAGTATATTTGGCAGATCCATATCACGTTGCCCAATCCCATAGGCGGTTGTTTGGGCACGGAACCGAAGGGAATCTGTAAACTCATCTACATTCGCTGCCAGTATGGCTGCACCTGAAGGTGTAGTTGCCTCGTGGGGAGTGGATCCGGTTTTTACAGGTATCCCTTTTAATATTTCAGATGTAGCCGGAGCGGGAACAGGCATTCGGCCATGAGCACAACGTACCATCCCGCTCCCAAGTTCTATTGTAGAACAGTAGATCCGGTCAGGGTTCAGAAACTCCAGACAAATCGCAGCGCCTGTAATATCCACGATCGAATCAACCGCACCTACTTCATGAAAATGAATTTCATCGATGGTAACGCCGTGAATTTTGGCTTCCGCTTCCGCAATCAACGTAAACATTTTCAGAGCCCGTGTTTTGGTTTTCT
>SKZL01000318.1 GCA_007127395.1 Balneolaceae bacterium | reverse complement strand
TTTTAGCAAAGAAATATAGCGAATACGATGCGGCTAAAAAATTTGGGCCGATGAATGAAAGGGGTCCTGAAAATAGCGGATGTTTGTCGGGAGATGTTATGAAAGGAAAAATAAAACCAAATCAGTGCCCATATTTTGGCATAGAATGTACTCCGGAAAAACCGCTGGGAGCACCCATGGTGAGCAGTGAAGGGGCATGTGCAGCCTATTATCATTATGCGATTGGGGACTGAATGGAGGAGCTTGTATATGAGCAAAACTCAAAAAATAGAGATTAAATGTCCAACCCCGGTTTGGGAGTTCGATTCCATCACAATTGGACATGGCGGAGGAGGAAGGTTAACTCAGGAACTGCTTAGAAAAGGTGTTTTTTCACTCCTGGATAATGATTGGCTGAGGGAGCAAGGGGACGCTGCAACAATAAAGCTGGAAGGGAATATTGCCTTTAGCACGGATTCATTTGTTGTCTCGCCTGTCATATTTCCAGGTGGTAATATAGGTGATCTTGCCGTGAATGGAACCGTGAATGATCTTGCAGTTAGCGGCGCAAAACCTATGTACCTGTCACTATCGTTTATTCTTGAAGAAGGCCTGGAGATGAAACTCTTTTCAAGAATACTGAACTCAATTCGTGAAGCTTGTGAATCAGCAGGCGTAAAAGTAATTACCGGGGATACCAAAGTAGTTGAAAAAGGGAAAGGAGACCAGATATTTATTAATACAACCGGCCTGGGAGTGATGCACCCAAAAGCGAGACTGGGGATGAAACGGGTTAAGAACGGTGATGCAATAGTGATAAGCGGTCCCCTGGCACGCCATGGCGTTACCATCATGAGCAAGAGAAATGGACTGGAGTTCGAAACATCCCTGGAGAGCGATACGCGTCCATTACATCAGCTTTGTCTCAATTTGATCAATACTTTCGGGAGCGAAATACATCTGATGCGAGATCCGACCCGGGGTGGTGTTGCAACCGTTTTAAATGAAATCGCAGAACAGACAGGCTTGGGGATTCAACTCATTGAAAAAAAGTTGCCAATTGAGGATGAAGTGGCAGGAGCCTGTGAAATGCTGGGATTAGACCCGCTCTATGTAGCGAATGAGGGTCTGTTTGTCGCTATTGTAGATAGAGCCAAGTCAAAGGATTGTTTAGATCTGATTCACAAACTTGAACCCGGCTCGATGGCGACCCAAATTGGTGAGATCACTATGGAGCATCCCGGGAAGGTTGTTTTGAAAAGTACAATTGGCGGGCGAAGAGTATTGGCTAAGGCAACCGGGGAGTTGTTACCGCGTATTTGCTGATAGAAGATGAATAATTAAAGTGTGGCGGTAAATATTTTGTGACAATTGTTCATGGTACACGAGATTAGAGAGCCTTGATAAATTCTTGCCGTTCAGGGGTATTTGTATAAGAACCATTCTGGGAGAGTAGATTCAAGTTTTGAAAGAGGGTATTCGGAGGCTTTTCAAAACATAAAAGTCAATTAATATCTATTATTTATAAAAATTCCATTTCATAAATCATAAAAAAGTACTAAATAAGATAAAAATAGATTAATATATAAATACGTATAGAATAGCAGAGCGGTAAGAGGATTTAAGTTCAGTTAATATTTTCGTTTTTGATGAAGTGTCAGTACAGGGCAAAAACGAACTATTTGTGATCTCTGAATCCATCAGATTTTTTGTTGGATCAGATAGATTCAGAGAAGAGATATTGAAGTCTCAACCATCATTAAATCGTGGTCGCTATGAGTTCAAAACAGTTCACTTCATTTATAGCACTTCCCCCCAGAACTGAGTTATTAAATCGTTTATGGGACTACCAGCTCTCTAAAAGTTATATCTCAGATTCCGATGTAACAACACTTGCCAAAGAGTACAACATATCTGAGATAGAGGTGGAGGGGGTGGTGTCATTCTATCATTTCTTTCACAGAAAACCGGCCGGGAAGTATTCGATCTACCTGAATAATAGCATGACTTCTCAGATAAAAGGATTTAAGCGAATATTAGAAGCGTTTGAACGGGTAACGTCCGCTAAAGTAGGATCAACGGATCCAACAGGAACATTTGGACTCTATCTGACGCCGTGTATAGGTTTGAGCGATCAGGAACCGGCTGCACTTATCAATTTTCAGCCGTTTACTGAGCTGAACTCTCTGAAAGTGCGGGAGATTGTTACACAACTGAAAAAGGGTGTACCGGTTGAAGAGATCTGTGATGAGCCTAAGGAACATATACGATATTTACCTAATGAGAAGCCAAGTCTCTTTTTTTCAGACTTCAAACCGGGTAAAGCTGTTTCAAAACTTCCGGGATTGGGTTCGGATGGTGTGATAGAGATATTGCGATTATCCAAACTGGCCGGTCGCGGTGGTGCTTTCTATCCAACATGGATGAAGTGGCAGGCAGCTGCTGATGAGAGTGAACCGAATAAGGTGGTTATATGTAACGCTGATGAGGGAGAACCGGGAACATTTAAGGATCGCGTTTTAATGCAGCTTGTTCCGGAGTCGATGATTGAAGGGATGATCATCTGTGCCTATGCTATAGGGGCATCGTTTGGGCTAATCTATCTAAGAGGAGAATACTTTTGGTTAAAAAACAGAGTTGAGAAGGCACTTAATCAGTACAGAGAGAGAGGGTTACTCGGGAAAAATTGTGGAGGAATCACCGATTTTCATTTTGATATCAAAATTCAGATGGGAGCAGGCTCTTATGTTTGCGGTGAGGAGACAGCCCTGATTGAGTCGGCGGAGGGTAAACGGGGTGAGCCGCGTACACGATG
>SKZL01000344.1 GCA_007127395.1 Balneolaceae bacterium | reverse complement strand
TACTCAACCGGATCGAAAAAACCGGGATCGAACAGAATAGATTCATTCTCTGTGGACAAAAGATAGGTGTTCTCAGAAAATGGGCCGACGGTATATGTTTTGAGCTTCATATGATTTAAACAAAAAAAGGATGAAACGCGATGCGGTTCACCCTCTTTAAATTCCTGATTTTCGACGAACGACTACTTCTTGTATCTTCTGTTGAACCGATCGATACGGCCGTCTTTCTTCTGAATTTTTTGGTCTTTGTTGTAAAATGGATGGTTTTTGGAGTCAATCTCACTTTTGATAATACCATCATCGGTCTTGATCGTACTTCTGGTTTTTAACTCTGTACCATCACTCAAAATTACAGTCACTTCTTTGTAATCGGGGTGAATTCCTTTTTTCATGATCTAAGCTGTTTTCTTCGGAAAATTAATAGAAAAGAAAGATACGGGATCATCAACCATTTTGCAATGAAAACTGAATGCATAAATTTTCAGCAGTGGGTATTAATATTCCGGCTATTCATAGTACACCTAAATAGTTCTTTAAACTGACAATTATTGGTGCATCTAATCACTCATTTAAGGCACCCAGCCATTTCCTATGCACTCATATACACCCCATATCACTCAAAAACATTTGTGATCGCACGGGACTTGATCTCCGTTTCAGCCCACTCCTCTTCCGGGATGGAGTCGCTTGTAATTGCACCTCCTACCGGGTAGATAATCGTACTGTTTTGAACAATTGCAGTCCGGATCACCACATTCAGGTCAAAATCGCCCTGCGGATCAAGGTAGCCGATTGCCCCGGAATATAACCCCCGCCGGAAAGTTTCGAGCTCATCAATCACTTTCATCACCTCAATTTTTGGCGCGCCGGTCATGGAGCCCATCGGAAAGCAGCTCTTGATAATATCGACCGGGTGCTCTTTTACATCAACATTCGCTTCAACTGTTGAGATCAGTTGATGAACGGTCCCGAATGTCTGAATATCAAAGATTTTTGAGACCCTGACCGATCCCCTGATTGCAATTTTTGCCAGATCATGCCGAACCAGATCAACAATCATCAGGTTTTCTGCCCGGTTCTTTTCGTTCAGAAGTTCATCTTTTCTCTTTTGATCCACCTCCGGATCAGCCGATCTCTCTGCTGTCCCTTTAATCGGTTCCGACACAACTTTTTGACCGCTTTTTTTTAAAAACCGTTCCGGTGATGCGCAACATGCGGTAAAATCCCTCATCTTCAGAAAGGATCCGAACGGTACCGGGTTGATCTCTCTCATTTTCCTGTAGAGGTCGTAAGAATTTCCTGTGAACTCACCACTTAACGGATAGGAGTAGTTGAGTTCATAAAAATCACCTTCGCTGATTCTTCTCTGGATATCAAGTACTACTCTTTCATACTCCCGTCGTTCCAGTAAAGGCGCCGGTTTTTTACCCGACAGCTTCGCCCCTCTTTTCACCTCTATATCCTCTGCTGTTGTTGGCTGGTCGCTCCGACTCATCGGTTCAAACACTCCTTCACTGCTCCACCGCTCCACTCCTGTTAAAGAGACTCTGTAGAGAAACTCCGGTTCAAAAAAACAGAGATCCGGAAGATCTGTCAGGGATCGGTTTTCGGATTGCAGATTTTCGATATGGTTCTTCAGTTCATACCCCAGATAACCAAACAGCCAGCCTTTTGTCAGTTTCCTGAACTTTTTGAACGCTGCCCATGGATCTTCTCTAAATGATTCCCCTTTACCATCGATCACCCAATCAATTTTATCTCCGGTTGCACGGATCATATGAAGGGGCTTTACTGCCATAAAGCTGTACTCAGAGGATGGGTGTCCCGGCATTTGGGACTCCAGAAGGATCATCTCCTCCCCGGAATGTTTTGCGCAAATTAAATCAATTTGATTTTGACAGAGATCACTTTTCATCCGCTAATGATAAAGATTTAAATCAGAAATCTTAAGCCTGTTTCATACTTTGTGAATCCTGCGTACCTTTATCAAAACAGAAAAAGCTTATTTATGTATAAACATCTGATCCGGCCTTTGGCGTTTCGCCTTTCTGAGGATATGGTTCATGAGACTACCCTTCAGTTTGGATCTGCTGTCAGTAAATCCGGAGCCCTTCTCAAAATGGCAGAGATGCTCTATGATTATTCTGATCCGTCGCTGGAGCAGGTCATCCAGGGAATCAAGTTTCGAAATCCCGTTGGCCTGGCCGCCGGGTTTGATAAAAACGGTACCCTTGCACCTCTGATGCAGAGAATGGGATTTGGATTTGTCGAAGTGGGCAGTATCACTGCCAATCCATCCTCAGGTAACCCTAAGCCGAGAAGTTTCAGGTTGCCGGAAGATTACTCCATCATTAACCGCATGGGACTCAATAATGATGGTGCACAAACCATTTCAAGGCGTCTGAAAAAGCTTAATCTGGGTATACCGTTGGGGATCAACATCGCCAAAACGCATGATCCATCCATAACGGGGGAAAAAGCCCTGGCTGATTATAAAGCCAGTTTTGATGCTCTTAAAGATATTGGTGACTATTTTACGATCAATATCAGTTGCCCGAATACCACCGAGGGGAAAACATTTGAAGATCCGAAATCACTGGACCAGCTGCTAACGACTCTCGATATTGACCGCGATTCCATGATATCCCCTGTTTTGGTAAAATTTTCAGTGGATCTCACGGACGAACTACTGTCCGAGTTGATTTCTGTGTGTGAAAATCACTCTATCAGCGGTTATGTGGCATGTAACACCTCCTCGAAAAGGGAAGGACTGATCACATCAGAAAAAAGGATTT
>SKZL01000376.1 GCA_007127395.1 Balneolaceae bacterium | reverse complement strand
TAAATACAGATAAAGTCGATGTTCCGAAATTTAAGACTGGTCTATATTACCACCAAAGATCGCGATGAAGCATACAAAATTGGCAAACAGATTGTAGAAGAGCAGCTCGCTGCCTGTGCAAATCTGGTTGATGGAATGGAATCTGTTTACCGCTGGGAAGGTGAGATTGTATCAGAGAAAGAGACTATTCTGATCCTGAAAACGACCTATGGTAATGTTTCTAAGCTCACTAAAAGAGTAAAAGAGCTCCACTCATACGATGTTCCTTGTATCATTAGCATCAATATTGCGGAGCAAGAGGGGAATGCTGCATATCTGGAGTGGCTTCGTTCGGAAGTTCATCAGCCACTGGGATCAGAAGATGACGATTTGGAATTAACATAAAAACTGCTGCTTATGGCAATCCTGCAAATAGAGAGAGAGACCTACACCACAACGGCCCGGATCTCAAGGCCAGAAACAATGAATGCCATCAATTTTGATCTGATGGATGAATTGGAGGCCTTACTGGATGAAATCGAAAAGGATAAGGAAATCAGGCTTTTTATTCTCACCGGGTCAGAAAAAAGTTTCATCTCAGGTGGTGATCTTCGGGAGTTTCATCAGATAGAGGATACAGAAGGCGCCAAAAAGATGTCTGCCAAAATGATCTCCATTTTGAGCCGGATTGAGCAGCTCAATTGCTGGACGCTTGCTGCAATCAATGGACAAACGTACGGAGGTGGCTGGGAGATGATGCTCTACTTTGATTTTCGCATTGCATCAGAGGCTATGAAAATCGGTTTTACCCAGGGAAATTTTTATCTGCCACCAGGATGGGGCGGCATTCACAAACTGTGCGCTGCTGTGGGACGCGAGCAGGCTCTCTACTGGCTTGCAACAAGCAAAGTGGTGGATGCAAATACAGCCTTAGCTCATGGATTGGTTCAGGAGGTTGTTCCGGAGTTTGCCTTCGATGAGAGGGTTCAAACTCTCAAAAAAGAGTTAACCGCTAATGACAGAGCTTACATCAAATACATCAAGAGTGAAAATCTCAAATCACCTGAAGATGAGATAGATCCGTTCACTCAGTTCTGGGTCAGTGAAGAGCACCTGAAACGGGTTGATGAGTTTCTGAGCCGGAAAAAGTGATCTCTTTTTACAGGATCACGGAGCTGCAATATTAAAATCTTTTCGAAATCGGTTAATCTCTTCATAACTGAGATAGGGATGGTTCGCATCCAGCTCTTCCGGGGTTCCATCCACTCATTCCAGATTCAGATTATTCAAATTAAGGTCAACTTGTTTGACTGTATTAATGTCAGTTTTCAATCACCAATTTTTTACATCATAGTCATTATTTGTAATTAAGGTGAGTTCAAGATAAAATTAAATGCTTCTTATCGCTTCAATCCTTCTCAAAACGGGCGGATGTGAATAATTCAGAAATACATAAAACGGATGCGGCGTCAAATTACTCAGATTATCTTTAGACAGTTTCTTGAGCACACTCACCATATCCTCCGGTTTACCGGTTGTAACGGCCGCAAAACGGTCGGCCTCGTATTCGTGCTTCCGGCTCAGCATCTGCATACCAATCCCAAGAAGTGTCTCTACAGGAGAGTAGAGCAATCCAAAAAAGAGGAGGCCTGCATAGACACTCATCTGCTCCATAAAAAAGGCATCAAACAGAGCAGGAACCTGCAAAAAAATGGAGAGCAGAGCGAACATCACTCCTGTGTGCAGAATACTGATACCCATATTTTTTACGATATGCTTCTCCTTATAATGTCCGATTTCGTGGGCAAGTACTGCCACCAGCTCTTCAGTAGTGTGCTTTTCAATCAGAGTGTCAAAAAGTGCTATTCGTTTGTTTTTACCAAATCCGGTAAAGAATGCATTTGATTTGGCAGATCGTTTAGAACCATCCATCACATAGATCCCTTGCAGAGGAAACTCTACTTTTTGTGCATACTCTTCAATGGCCTTACGAAGTTCCCCATCTTCCAACGGTTCAAATTTATTGAATATCGGCATGATCCATGTGGGTGCCACATACTGCATCACAAATGAGAAAAGTGTAACAGCAAGCCATGCATAGACCCAGGCCCATGGCCCTCCATACTCAAAGAAGGCAATAAGCAGTGCCAGAACCGGTGCCCCAATCAAAAGAGACAAGAACAAACCTTTGACTCTGTCTGTCACAAAAGTTCGGACAGTGGTTTTGTTGAACCCAAACTGTTCCTCAATCACAAATGTCGAATAGAGGCTAAACGGCAAAGAGATGATTGTTTTGGCAAGAAGCAAAACACCGATAAACAGGAGTCCGGTCCAGATCTCACCAAGGTCAAAAGCTCTCGCCCATTGATCAAGCCAGTTGAACCCTCCTGCAAACCAGAATCCCAACAACAGCAAAAGATCAAATGAACCCGCTATAAAACCGAATTTTGTATAAACACGGGTATACTCCTGCGACTTTGCATAGGTTTCTTCATCATAGACACCTTCAAATTCTTCCGGTAATTTTTTGCTCAATGATTTCAGATTAAGCCGGTTGGAAACAATGCCAAGAATAAAGTCAATTAGAATTGCTGCCAGTATGATGATTGTGATAAAGTTCATTACGTATTAATTCTCAGTTTTGAATTTTTTGTATTCTGCAAATTTAAGCTTTCATGAAGTCACGGACTAAAAATTTAATCTTAACAGAATATGAGTTCAGAGAGTGCTGGGTTCTGATCAAGATTTGCTCCATATACTTAAAGTGGTATCTCAACTCTCTGCATGTCAAAGTTATCATTTAAAGTTTAAAAATAGATTT
>SKZL01000222.1 GCA_007127395.1 Balneolaceae bacterium | reverse complement strand
CAATTACTCCAGACAATTACGGGAAACACTGCTAAATGATGGGATCTATACGGATGCACGAGATAAAATAGTTCGAATCGGTCCAGCTCCTTATACCACGAAAGAGCAATGCAGATGGATGATTGAAAATCTGTTTAAAAAGATAAATGAGCTTTTTAATTGATCAAATGCCAAGATTCTTCTGCCGGTGTATTCATATTTTAACGGGGGCTTTGAAAAACCCTGAGATATTTCATAGCCCCCTTAACGTGAGTTCGAGATAAAATTAAATGCTTCGTCAGTGTTTTAGAGGTTCATAAATAAATCTTAAATATTTTTGTAAGGAATCCCCAAAATTTGGTTCATACATATGTTATACATATATTCGGCTAAGATGAGTTTCGCAAAGCGAATATATTTTTCAAGATGGTGACAATATGTTGTCACCCACACTTTTTAAGTTCACTAATAAAAGGACAATTAGTTACAAAACGCGTGGCAGATATCCGGAGAGGAACGGATGATGTTACTCATAAATAATTATAAAACCATTTAAATAATCAGCTATGGCAGCATCAAAAGATGACAGATTAAAAGCGATCGACATTGCAATCGGGCAGATCGAAAAGCAGCATGGAAAAGGAACTGTAATGAGATTGGGTGACCATGCCACTACAGAAATTGCAACCATCTCCACAGGCTCCATTATGGTTGATTATGCGCTTGGAGTCAACGGAATACCTCGCGGGAGAATCACCGAGATCTATGGTCCCGAAGCCAGTGGTAAAACAACATTGGCTCTTCAAATCATAGCTGAAGCCCAAAAAGCAGGTGGATATGCAGCATTTGTCGATGCTGAACACGCTTTTGATCCGAAATACGCTCGAAATCTGGGCATAAACACAGACGAGTTGTTGGTATCTCAGCCAGACAGCGGTGAGCAGGCATTGGAAATTACGGAGACATTGATACGGTCGGGAGCACTGGATGTAATTGTTATCGATTCTGTAGCTGCATTGGTTCCAAGGGCTGAATTGGAAGGTGAAATGGGTGACTCCCATATGGGTTTACAGGCCAGGCTCATGTCTCAGGCTCTCAGAAAAATTACCGGTGTGGTTAGTAAAACCCGCACTTCATGTGTGTTTATCAATCAGGTGCGGGAAAAAATTGGAGTTATGTTCGGTAATCCTGAGACAACTACAGGCGGACGTGCACTCAAATTTTACTCATCTGTCAGAATTGATATCCGCAGAATCGGTGCCATCAAAAAGGGTGATGAAGTGATGGGCAACAGAACTAAAGTGAAAATTGCCAAAAACAAAGTGGCTCCGCCATTTAAGGTCGTTGAATTCAATATTCTTTACGGTAAGGGAATCTCCAGAATATCTGAAGTACTGGATCTCGCAGTAGAGTATGATATCATAGAGAAACGTGGCAGCTGGTACCGCTATGAGGGGGAACCGATCGGACAGGGAACGGATGCGGCGATGCAATTTCTGGAAGAGGATTCTGAATTAGCTGCCAAAATTGAAGCACTTGTACGTGAAAAACTAATGCCTTCAGCAGCCGGTGAAGCCACAAATAACGGTAAAGCTAAAGAGAAAGAAGCTGTAGAAGCAGAAGAGTAGATTTTTTCACGTTGGCAGATGGAAACAGATGATTTGATTTCAGAATTACCACTCACCGTGACAGAGATTCGCGGACAGAAGAAAAATCAAAACAGATTTTCACTCTATCACCACAAACGATTCCTCATTGGAGTCAGCAGTAAAACATTAACAGATTTTTCCCTGCAGAAAGGCGTCAATTTGACGCCTTCTCTCTATCAAAAACTAATTACATCTGAAAACAGATTCGCTGCCAGAGAAAAAGCTTTTCAGTATCTGAGCAGAAGAGATCATGCCTCTTTTGAATTAAAACAAAAACTTCTCAAAAAAGGATTCCCATCTGAAACTATTGATTCAGTGATCATGGATCTTTCAGATAAAAATCTCATCAGTGATCATATCTTTGCAGAAAAATTTGCAACCGATAAAGCAAATCTAAACAATTGGGGGCCTAAAAAAATTGAAACGGCACTCTTTAAAAAGGGAATTGCCAAAAATATCATACAAGAGACGTTAAAAAATACGTTTGATAATTTGTCACAAACGCATATTTGCGTAGATTTAATTCATAAGAGAAAGAAACACTTTCTTCGGGAAAAGGATCCCTATCGGCGTAAAGGAAAAATATTTCAATATCTCGCGGGACGCGGATTTTCCGGATCCGATATAAAAAAAGCCATTGCACAATCAGGGTTAACTGAGAATGATTAGAAATTTCACTATTGAAAAATTTCTGAAAGTTACTGTTTTGATCGCTGCCATAGCCGTGATCGGAATCATCGTGTACAGTTACAGCAACCTCGCACTCTATGCTGTTATTGCATTGGTTTTCAGTTATCTTTTGGATCCTATTGTGAATCGTATGCAGGCCGCTGGTATCGATCGCACACTCTCCATAACTCTTGTACTGACTACAGTTCTTCTAATCATTTTCTGGATCTCTACGAGCATCATTCCAATTGTTGGGGGCAGAATGGCTGTATTAACAAGGCAACTTCATACTGAAAATCTGATCAGTATAGCCAACCTGATCGAAACACAACTTCGATCAAACTTTGATTTCATACCTGAAGGATATTTAAGAGATAATGTGGCCATAATTGTAAATGACATATTTAACTTTGACCGATACTCTGATGTTCTGGGTAATTTGATCGGACTCTTTACCAACATCTTTGCGGCATTAATTGTGATACCTTTTGCCACATTCTTTTT
>SKZL01000294.1 GCA_007127395.1 Balneolaceae bacterium | reverse complement strand
TGCTTTTCTACGATTGATAAAACTTGTTCTTTGTTCATCTTGTTCAATTACTAAATTGATTATAAATATTTCAAATCGTCAGCGACGTAAACTCGCCATCAACCGGAACTATGGCGCACGTCACAAAAGAGGATGCTTTATTGGAGGCCAGCCAGATCAAAGCGCCTGAAAGTTCCATCGTCTCCCCAAAACGGTTCATCGGAGTATGATTGAAAATGGAATCGGTTCGCTCTTTCGTTAAGATTTTACGATTCTGTTCGGCCGGAAAAAATCCCGGTAAAATGGCATTCACACGGATACCTTTTTCAGCCCACTCTCTCGACAGAAAGCGGGTCATGTTGTTCACACCGGCCTTGGAGATACTGTAGGTAAAAACTTTGGAGAGCGGAATTTCAGAAGAAGCAGAGGAGATGTTGATGATGCTCCCCTTAATTCCATTGTCGATCATATGTTTTGCGGCCAGGCGACTGGCAAAGAAGACCCCTTTTAGATTGATATCCAGAATACGATCCCACTCCTCTTCTGTGATCTCCATGATAGGAGTCGCAGAGTTTACACCGGGTGCATTTACCAGAATATCCAGTCTTCCCCACTTTTGAACCACTTCATCAAAAGCTCTCTTCAGAGATGTTTCGCTTCTCACATCAGCCTGACAAATGAGCCCGGCTCCCCCTTCATCTTCAATCTCCTTCAATACCTCTTCGGCACCCTCAATATTCCCACTATAAAATATTGCCACTTTTGCTCCGGCTCCGGCGAGTGCTTTTGACATTCCACCTCCCAAAACACCGCTTCCTCCAACTACCGCAGCAACTTTTCCTTCCAACGAGAATAGATCTTCACTTTTTTTCATGATTTATATTTTTAAATATCAAAATTTTGTGCGTCAAGTTCTTATCACTAAAAACCATTACTCGAATTCGATTTATGAATAAACTCCCCAACAAAGCCTGTCCCGTCCCGAATCTCGAAAGCTTTCGGGACGGGATCGGGAGGGAGATTTAGAGGGGTGTCTATCGGATTTCTATATAAGACCAAAAATCATCTCCATTCAATATTCCGTGTTAACACCCCCCTTAATCCCCCCTTGTTAGGGGGGAATCTTCATTCCTGATTTTTCCCCTTATTAGGGGGAGTTTAAACCCATGCACTCCTGCACACTTTGCACCCTTCCATCTTGGCACCTCTGCGTCCTTTGCACCTCTGTACCCATTGCGCATTTGCAACCTTGCACCTCCAAACCTCTGCACCCTTGCAACCTTGCACCTCCAAACCTCTGCACCCTTGCACCTTTGTACCTCTGTACCTCTGCACCCTTGCACCTCTGTACCTATGTACCTCTGCACCTATGCACCTCTGTACCTATGTACCTCTGCACCAATGCACCTAACAAAAAGGTTCCAGGTGTTTATCAAAGTGTGTTTCCAGGTTTTTCTCATAGAGTTCTGAATGTCTTTTCAGGCACTCCATCAAACGGCCTTTAAACGATGCCGCCTCCGTATCCTTGCCGGCCAAAACAGAGCCATAAGTCACATGCAATACCTGTCGCGCATCATTGTCATTCAAAAGTTCTTTCAACTGATGATCCCGTAAACTCTGGTCAGGCGGAATATTTTCCAATTTACCGGAAATATGATAAGTCTTCTTATCCTCATCAAATCTCTTTCTGCAATACTCCAGGATCTCCCTGAAAAACGCCGGTTCTGCCTCTGCAACGGTTCTGAGGGCTTCCAGGTAGCTTGTCCCGGCTGTCTTCACGTGAACCGCTCCCCGGTTCAGCGAACCCACCGCCTCATAAACTGAAAATTTGTCGCTACCTGAGTGAATGCTCAGTTTATACCCGCCAAACTTCTCTGCAATCGCCAGATGATCACTGTACTCACTCTTAAACTGATCCAGGTCACCCTTAAAATCGATCCCTTTTTCAAAATCTCCACAAAATCGTGGAGCCAAACTCACCAATTCAACTCCCAGTCTGGACAACTCCGATGCGATCAGGTAGTGTTCAAAAAGAGTGGTCGGCTCATCGGTTTCATCCACTGAAAGTTCCAACTCGGCAGGATGATCCGGGTAACTCTTTTGCAGATAGTCTGACAATTTCCCGGTATGTGCAACCACCCTGCCATATTTGACCATGGAGATCATTAAATCTTCTCTTGAGACAGGGCCAATCATCGCATTTGTCAACTCAACGGTTTTGCCATCATATCTGCCGAGAATGGCATCCGGCTCATCCTTCAGCTCTTTCCAGGGCAACTCCGAAAAGCGTCTCTTCAGCTCATCATTACTCATGGTGAGTGCCTCATTCACCACATGATCACTGGGATCAATCGTAAACATGGTATACCCGGCCTTCACCATCAGATCAATATCATCACTGGTTTTCAGGTGATCTCCATCTGCACCGAATCCTTCTCTATATCCGGTTTGAAAGGCTGCCCAACTTGCTGCATCCAGCACCTCCCCGGCGGTTCGGTTCGTACGGGTGAGCTCGCGGATCGATTGTTGCGCCAGTACCGGTTTGAAGGATGTTTTTCGGACTGCTTTCAGGTGAGCTACTCCTGCATTGCCGAGCCGGTCGCCCAGGCCGTATGAGTTCTCTTTGCCGATTAAAACCGGCTTTGTAAATGGAAAAAGTTTTCGCAGCTCTTCTGCATTGTGATGATTTTTTTCACATTTCAATACTTGTAATCCATCAGGATTGAGCCGTTCTCCGGAAAAGTGTGATGGGATATTTTCCACATTTTCAGACAGCGCGATCAGGAAAAAATCGGGACCATATCCGGACATGAAAAATGTCACACCATT
>SKZL01000168.1 GCA_007127395.1 Balneolaceae bacterium | reverse complement strand
TTTAATTCTTTCATTTAATATGTCCAGATTTAAAAATGAGAGTAGAGTTCTTATCTTCGGTTAAGAGTTTTGGTACAGATCCATATTAATAGATAGAATGCAAATGAGCAGAAAAAAAGAGTGTCCGGGTTGTGCGATGGAGACAGATATCCGTGATGATGTATGTCCGATTTGCGGTTATGAATTTCCGGAGGAGCCAAAATCGATGAAAATTGCTGTCTGGGTCTTTATTCTGTTGGTGATGCTCTGGATCTTTTTCTGAATTCAAATCGTGCTTCAGAACCTTATTGAATGGTTCAAAAGAATTCAATTATCCATATCTTACAGGCTGACCTTTTATCACATAGAACTGCATCTGAAAATTTATAATCAACCGACAACTTAATGACTTATCTGGCATTTGTCAGAAAAGAGAGAAAACTCCTTTCTTTTGCACTATCCTTTACCTTTTTTTCCAGCTATGGGCAGACTTTTTTCATCTCTCTTTTTGTACCCTTTTTCCTGATCGCATTTGATTTGAGTAATGCTGCATTTGGATCACTTTACTCGGTTGCTACGTTATTTGGCGCCATTATACTGCCAACACTGGGGCAGTTAATTGACCGTATTTCTATCAAAAAATATAGTTTATCGGTTGCGGGCGGGCTATTGTTTGCTTCGCTGTTAATGGCAATTTCATGGCACGTGGCCATTTTCTTTATCAGCCTTGTACTCATCAGATTGACAGGGCAGGGCCTCAGCAGTCATACCGCACAGGCGACAATGGCAAAAGTTTATGGCAGCGAGAGAGGAAAAGCTTTGAGTGTCTCTGCTATGGGGTATCCTTTGGGAGAGGGGATATTACCCCTCATTATATCTGTCTTATTATTACATTTTCACTGGCAAACGACATGGCTTTTTATATCTGCATCGATAGCGTTCATCTTTATACCATTGGTCTGGTTTTTGATTCGTAATGTCCACCGTGAGAAAGAAGAGATCAATATTCGTGAAACCACATCTGCAAGAGAAAACTATCGTAATGTTCTGCGAGACTATCGCACTTACCTGATTATACCTGCAGCGTTGATGCCAGCTTTTTGGGTTACAGGCCTATTTCTTTATCAAATCGCAGCCGCAGAGTCCCTGGGATGGAGCACTACACTCATAGCATCTGCATTTGTAGCATTTGCAGTTGCCAGAATTGTTTTTGGCCTTATTGCCGGGCCGGTAATTGACAGATTCACTGCTGTTAATGTGTTTCCATTCTATCTCTTTCCAATGATAATCGGGTTCTCTGCGGTATATTTTTTTACAGGCTCCTGGACGGCTTTTGCTTATCTCGGGCTTGTGGGGGTTACGATGGGGCTGGGAAGCACGATGAAATCTGCTTTGCTTGCAGAAACTTACGGTAGTCATATCATCGGAACTGTACAGAGTTTGTTTACGACTTTTATGGTCCTCAGTACAGCAGCCAGCCCGATTTTGGTAGGCTGGATGCTGGATAGTACTTTTACCATGAAATCTGTTTTTTTGGTAGCCATTGTGACTACTTTTATTTCTGTTTTGCTATCCTTTTTTGTCTATCCGGCACTTGACAGGAACAGAAAAGAATAGTTTTACAAATTGTGGCACGAAACTGTGATTCAGTTTGTTTATTCTCACGTAAACATGGAAAAGTTCAATAGATCAATATTCTATGAAATCAGCGATCATTTTAGGTTCAATTTTTTTCTTTATGAATACAACTTTAAACAGTACAGACAACAATATGGAAAATGACAACGATCTGCAGGTAGCGGTTTTTGGGGCAGGGTGTTTTTGGTGTGTTGAGGCGATCTATCAGCGAGTGAGTGGTGTTGCTGAGGTGGAGTCCGGTTATGCGGGCGGACATGTTGAAAGTCCTACATATGAACAGGTTATCACAGGGCGAACGGGTCATGCAGAGGTTGCAAGGGTTTTATTCGACCCGGAGATTATTTCTTATAAAGAGCTTTTAGAGGTATTCTGGCACACTCATGATCCGACAACTCTCAACCGGCAGGGGGCAGATGTTGGGACTCAGTACAGATCAGCAATTTTCTACCTGACACCGGAGCAGCGGGATATTGCACTGGAGTCATTGCGCAGAACCAATGATTCAGATTTGTGGGATGATCCGATTGTAACTGAAGTGACACCTTTAACCAACTACAGTAAGGCAGAGGATTATCATCAGAACTATTTCAATAACAATCCAAATGCGGGCTATTGTTCGGTGGTAATTGCGCCTAAACTGGCGAAATTTAAAAGAGATTTTCCGCATCTGCTTCAGGATTCAATCTGAACGATCACACGTTCACATGAGATCTGCTGATTTCATTCGGTTTAGTGAATTATTTTTCTCATTTTCTGATGACTTATAATTACAATGATGAATAGAGATTAAGAAAAAGGAAGGTTTAAAAACTTAAAGACTGAAAATTAAAAAGGAGCTATGAGACTGCTAATCAAAACTATATTAATAATCACTTCAGGATTACTACTTGTGAGTGCGTCACAGGCACAAGAAAGAAATCAGGAACGTGTATGGCAGAGTCCAAATGCAGCAACGGCTCAGACGATCGGCCTGACACAAATTGAGGTCACTTATGGAAGACCTTCCGTTCGTGACAGAGATATATTTTCCAGTGATGGCCTTGTGCCTTTTGGTCAGGTCTGGAGAACCGGAGCAAATGAATCGACTGCTATCACTTTTCCGGATAATGTAATTATCGAAGGTGAGTTATTGGAAGCAGGAGTCTACTCTATCTATACTGTTCCCGGTGAAAAATATTGGACAATTATCTTTAA
>SKZL01000217.1 GCA_007127395.1 Balneolaceae bacterium | reverse complement strand
TGCCCGTTCGTGTATTCAAAATGGGAAAATCGCCGGCTCTTCCTGTCGGTTCAATCTCGTAGTAATAAAATATCTCCGGCACATTGAGGCGCAACTCCTCTTCTTCCGTCAGGTCAAAAATTGTTTCCAGAATCGGATGGCCGCCATCCGGAACAGCAAGCCTGTCTATAGCATTAAATGATGCATAACTCCCATTTACATTTGAAAATCGAAGCGTACCGGCAAACCCCAAAAAACGGTTATAGTTATTCAGGTTTCCCTCTGCTTCAGGCATAAAAAGAAGGCCTGCTCCATTTTGCACGTGATCAATTAATGACTGGCCTAAAAAATCCGGTATTGTTCGTATTCCATCGAGTACAATCGCATCGAAATCAGCAATGTCAGAAATATCCAACTCGTCTATCTGTGAAAACTTGATGTTGAATCGGCTGCCTTCTTCTCCTGCAATTTCGAGCATTGGCCTTAAATAGCTCGTAAAATTTCGTTCTGAACCGCTACCGGCTCTCCAATCATCGGTTAGTACCAATATTTCTCTTTTCCCGGGCAGCTGAATTCCTCCGAAATAGTGATTGTCAAATTCAAGATCATCACCCTCCAATATCAACTCTGCTGCAATAAACCGATCCTCTGTTACCGGTATTTCAAATACAAACTCTGTTGTAGAACGTGAGTCAACACTAAAACTCTGCTGACTGATCAACTCCTCATCCAAAATCAAAGAAATAAATGAGTTACTGATCACTCTATCACCGTAATTTCGAACGGTCACCCTCAATCGCAGACCGCCACCTGCTTCACTCCCCGCTGATTCGAGTTCAACCCGCTCATAACCAAAATTAAGTGCCTCTGCTCCGTCAACACGGACAACTTTCAAATAAATATCTTCTAAGAGTTCACCACTCAATTTTTCAATTTCACGTCCCGTAACTTCTCTTGCATCAGTGATCAGATAGAGAATTTTATTTGGCTCATTGGCTTCTCTGAGCCGCTGTATCAGTGCCTCTGCCCTCTCTGCAGTAAAGTTGCCGGCGTTCACAACTTCGACCTGCCTTAATGAGGCAGCAACCGATCCCGGATTTAACAGCGGAACCGACAGCGATTCACCATGGCTGACCTCAACAGTCAGCCTGTCTTCATTTCCGGACAGATCGATGATTGCTTCTGCAACATTTTTGGCTCTTTCAATGTAGGGCCCCTCCCTGGAGATCTGCTCCATCGATGGACCGTTGTCAATTAAAATGGCTACAGCTTTTGGGTCACCGGCCGTTCCCCATCCAAAATCAGGCGGGACAAATGGACGCGATACCGCAATAACCATTGCAATGATTGCAAGGCTACGAATCAACAACAGCAACCATCTCTTCAACCTGATCCGTTTTAATGCAGTAGTTTTCAATGCATCAAAAAAGGCAAGAGTTGAGAAGCGTACTCTCTTTGGTTTTCTTACATTCCACAAATAGATTAACAACGGTACTGCCACTGATATCAGGCCTACCAAAAATAATGGATTTAAAAAGCTCATTAACTGAAAAGTTTTTACCTTTAACGGATCGCTGACAGAAACATTTCTACAAAATGACTGTTAAGCTAATTGAATAACCAATCCATAACAAACATATTATCTGAAACAGGTGCAGCAAAAACAACAACTGTCTAATTTTTTCCGGCTAAGCTGTCTGCTACCACTTTTTTTGATTGCATCCTGTGCCAAACCATCTGTTGAGCACTGGACAGAAATGGTTCCGGAGTCAGTTTTTTTTATCATAGTTCCGGACCGTGATGCCACCCTGGGTTCAACACTGGATGAGTTTTATCTCGCAACTCTGGATGATATCAGCCCGGCCGCTATACAACTGGTTTCCAATATTCGTGATTCCGGTCATAACCTGCCGGTTGAAGCACTGTTGTTATACCCGGACACATCTAATGATTGGCAACCGGTCTGGATCACTAAAAAAAGAGACGGGGTTGTTGATCAGCTAAAAAACCTCTATCAGAGAGACTTTGAGCAGAACCGCTATAACTTTAATCAATTCACTATCGAAAAACTCTTCTTTTCAGACAGAGTGATTCACATCATTGAAGTTGGTGATTACACCGTTTTCTCTGAATCGAGCCTTGCCATCGAAAATATGATCCGAACTATTAACGGAACCGGTGGCCGGGCCATGCTGGACAGGGACGATATCAAAAATGAATCCATTATTTTTAACTTTCCAAGTCTTGACAATTGGGTGCGACAGATGGCCCAGGTTACATACAGACCATTTCTATACAACTTATTTGAGGGATCTTCACCCGTAACTTTTACCTTCAGCGGATCATCTTCGAATGACCGGATCTGGCAAATGACCGGTTCCATGTCACTTCAAGGAAACCCATCACGATTGCTTCAATCTGTATCACATAGCCCGCAAAATTTTGTTCTGGATCGATTTATTCCCGCAAATGCAGCTGCATTTTCAATCTTCAGATCTGACCCGAACACAACCATATCACTTAACCATGAGCTACTGCATGAAACCGATCTTTTTCTTGAGCAAAATCAGACTGTCGTCGAAAGATTTCAAAATCAGATGGGTTCCGAAGTAGCATTTGTTACCTTCGCGGAATCAGGCCCTTCCAGTGCAAGTGAACATATCTATATCCGTACCATCCGAAATCCCGAACCGATAAGGGATCTTATGGATGATCTTGATCGCAGGGGTTTGGTGATTAAGGATGATAACACCTACGCAGTGAGCAGCACAATTATCGGGAAACTGATTGGAACTAACTTGAATCCCAACGATAATTTCTATCTGACAATCTATGATAGAGTAGCTGTAGTTGCACAGCGAAAAGGCCTTGCCGAAAGTATCGGAGGCGACGCTGAAAGACGGCGTGTCATGTTTTTTGATGATGACTATTCCCGTTTCTCGCAATCTTTGGACGGGCCTCTCAGTTCTCTCCTATATATGGATGCATCAAGATTCAGCAGATTCGTTCAACCCTGGCTCTATCCTCAACACTATCTCGGCATCATTGCAGGGAATCTGGATGAATTTGTGATCGGCACAAGATTGCGACCGGATGGATCTGAAATGGAAATCATCATCACCAATTTTGAACGAGAAAGAACAGAAAGGCCATTCAGGGATCAATGGATTTTTCCGATTGATGGTGCTGATATAACCGGCACACCTCTTTTTGCAGATTTAACCGGAAGTATGCGCGATGAAATTATTTTCTCCTCAGATGACGGGTTTGTGTATGTGCTTGCTTCCGATGGAACAGCAGTAATGCAATTGTCAACAAATGATGACAGGCCAATTGGCTCCCCAGTGATATATGACTGGTACGGGAATAATCAGAATGTGGTGATGCAGGCGGCCGGAGACAAAATATACGCATGGAATCAAAACGGAGATCTTCTGCCTAATTTTCCGGTGATCCTGAATGAAGAGATTACTACACCACTGCAAGTGATGGATTTCACTGGCAATGGTGTAGCTGAAATGGTTATTGCTACTGCTGACCGCCGTGTTCACGTTCTGAATGCCCGCGGGTTACCTATTAACGGATGGCCTCAAAGTACCAATTCGATTGTGAATCATGCTCCATTTGTTACTGAGTTACAGGGCATCCACTCCCTTTTTGTCTATGCAGAAAATACACTTCATGGGTGGACCCTGAATGGACAGAGAAGAGTCGGATATCCTAAGTTTCTACCGGCTCAAATTGATGGTGCCCCTGCAAAATTCAGAAATCACATTCTTGGATCCGGTCGCGATGGAAACCTGTATGCTGTCGGGACAACACCGCTTTTTTCGGATATCTATTCAACATCTCACAGCAGTGATTCTTTACACGTGCAATCAATCCCTGTATCGAACAACAGTCTAAATTCCACGCCTGTTGTCCAAAACCTACTCTACAGGGACGAGGCCAGTGCAGAATTGACCAGAGACGACCTGATTCTGGTTCAATCAGCCAACGGCTCACTTTTTCTCTATGATGAATCTGGTCAACTCATATTTACCCAGACTTTAGGTCAGCCGGCGTCCGGACTCCATGCACCGGCAATCCTGGACATCAATAGTGACAACAGACAGGATTTAGTTGCACTTGCTGACTTTGGCAGGCTCTATGCGTGGGATATTCTGAGTGGTGAAAGGCATCAGGATCTTCCAACTACAGGCATGAGTTTCCCGGCTATTCGGGATTATTACGGAGACGGTTTCAAAGAAATTGTAGCTCATACCAGAAATGGAATCGAATGCTGGACGATCTACTATACCAGGAGAGAATCACTGAGTGACCAGTAATATTTCAGGGTGTACCGCAATGAAATATCTGAACCTTCAGGTTCGGCTGTCAGAGTATATCAGCCAAAGCCTCTTCAAGATCTTTATATTCAAATTCAAATCCTGAAATCTCAAGCAACTTCGGCTGAACGCGTAAACTGCCTAAAATTGGTTGCGCAGCTTCCCCCAGTACAATATTTAACAGAAACTCAGGTACCCTGAAAAACGACGGCCTGCTCAGGATTTTACCCATACTAGCTGCCAGCTCATTCATTGTGACAGGTTCAGGCGAACATACGTTATAAGCGCCCGAAATCTCGGGCTGTTCAATAGGGAACGTGATCCCACGGCAAAGATCATCCATATGTACCCAGGGTACATACTGTTTACCATCTCCAAGCGGCCCTCCCGCAAACAGTTTGAATGGAGTTTTCATCTTTTCAATGACACCTCCATTATCTTCCAAAACGATTCCAATTCTGGGTAATGCAACCCGAACACCGGCTTCTGCAGCTTTCAATGCCTCATTTTCCCAGTCTATACAGACAGTGGCCAAAAAATCATCCCCTGCTGAGCTTGATTCATCAAGTAGGGTATCACCATTATCACCGTAAATTCCTACTGCAGATGCGGAGATAAAGAGTTCAGGTTTTGATTCTGCGTTAAGAATAAGCTGAACCAATTTACGGGTATTTAAAATACGGCTGTCATAAATTCTCTTTTTGACACTGTCTGTCCATCTTTGTCCAAAAAGATTTTCACCGGCCAGATTGATGATAATATCTGCCCGGTTCACCTCCTCCTGAAGGTCATCTCCCCAGCCCGTATACCGCATATTTTTGGCCTGTTCCTCACTGTACTTATCTGCTGACCTTGTGATTAGTGTCAGATAGTGGCCGGCCTTCAGAAGCTCCTCACACAAATAGGAACCAATAAAACCGGTTCCGCCAGTAATCAAGATCTGTTTTGTCTCCATCTTTTACTCAAATTTAATGATTTAGGGGCTTTGAAAAATTATCAACCGGTGCTTTTCCCAGACTGTTGTCGGTGTTAAAGAAAATGAACGGCTTCACTCCTTGCTATAGCTTTCGGGGAAATCCGAACAGTTTCTCTGTTTTTCAAAGCCCACCTATTTACCAGTCACTGTAATCTTTATAACAAATTGGGCTATAGGAACAATCCCTATCATATCAATAAAATGAAACAAAAATATAGAAAAGGCGCTGACAATATCATTGAATCGAAACGATCAAACAGGCCGCCATGTCCCGGCAATATAGCTGAAGAGTCTTTTACTCCTGCTTTACGCTTCAGGCTGCTTGCAGTAATGTCACCTAACGGGCCCAACAGGCTGATAATTAATACAGATGGTATGATTGCCCATAGCGGCAATGGATAGGTTACCGCTGCAAAGTAGACAATTAGATATCCTGCAGAGGCTCCGAAAAATCCCCAATAGAATCCCTCCCAGGTTTTTTTTGGGCTTAACACAGGTGCTAGTGGTCTTTTTCCAAATGTTTTACCTCCGATGAAAGCAAAAATATCATTCCCCCATATCATCAGGAAAAGTGTAATCGTCAGCCAGAAGCCATCAACAGAATTCCCGAGATCTCTTAAGTGAACGATCATCAGAAAACCCACCGGTGCATATACTCCTGTAAAAAGTGAGCTCAGCCACCTTTCTGAATATTCAGACCCTCTTTTTATCAAGGAGATAAGAGTGATAATCAAGATCAAAGAGGTCAACACCAGGGTAACCATTCTGGGGAGAAAAAGTGCAGACCATATTGAACATGCAATCAAAATAGAGGCTTCAAAATAGCCGGGTCTGCCCGCTTGTCTCATCATTCGATGTATCTCCCAGACAGTGATTAGCGCTATAGCACCAACCAATATTTTAAAGTAGAACTCCCCAAGCCATGTAACATAGAGTACAAGGGCAGCAAGAGGAATCGCAATGATAATCCTTTTGGTTAATTCACTCAATCTGCGGATTCCTCCGGTTGATCACCATTATCGTCTGATGCATCAGATTTATTGAATTCATCTACTTCTCTCAGTGCTTTACGGGCTTTCTTTTCAAACTCGCCGGGTACATAGAGATAGACCATCGAAAGCTCACCAAAATTCATCATCATCGATGAATCTTTCTTCGATAAAATATTGGAGGGAATCTTTAAACTGTCCAGATAGCTTTTTGCAAGATTTACCTCATGCTCCGTGCCCCTTTCAAGAATACAGACCCAGTTATCGATTTTATTCGGTTGTGATCCTTTTAGCATTACAGATTATTTGTCAGTTTGCCTTCTGCCATTTTGGGTTTCAACATTGAGTAAACGATCAAACAAGTTAACAGAACACTGATAAGGAGCAACCACAACGGTGGAAGGTTCTCCTTAGTAATATCCTGGAAAAAGAGCTCCGGCATATTGATCCCTACAACTACAGCTGCACCGTTATTTATAAAGTGTGCAACCACAGCCGGCCAGATTGAACCGCTTAGCCAGGTCATTATCGCAAGTACTATACCCAGTGTTGCCAATGGCATTAAATTTCCAACCTGCAGGTGAAATAATCCAAATAACAGACCTGAAACAATGATCGCAGTAATGATTCCCCAACTCTTCTCAAATGCTTTCAGTATATATCCCCGAAACAGGATCTCTTCACAAATGGCAGGAATGACTGCTACCGTAAAAAGTGCGAATAGCAGAACTCCGTCTCTCATCAAAAAGTCAAGTATCATCTGATATTGTGACTCTTGCATTAACTCCATCGCTTCCGGGATTGGTAACAGTGAATTCAGGTAACCCAGGTATATTACAATGGGTTGCACAACCACAATCAGAAGGGTCCCTAAAAGGATATATTTCGGTGTGTCCTGATACCATGCAATCCGCATAAAGGACCGTTTTGTTTCACTGACTCTATTCAGGGAGACTACAATGAAACTAGCCATACCGATAAACAGAATCTGTCCCACCGAGTTTGCTATAAAAAGCAGGTCGACTCTGCTTGCAAGCAGTTCCATAATCTCATCTACAGAAACGAAACCTTCTGTAAAAATTATCAAGATAAGAATGACCACACTGGCTCCGCCTTGAAAAAGCAACAGGGCCACTACAAGCCATATCATTGCAATGGCCCAGTGTGCAAATCCATTTTTTTCGGCCCAGGATAACGGCTCTGCAGAATTTGAGTGATGAAGATTACTCATTCGGGTTTAGAAAGATTCCTCTGCTTTTTTTGCAAATATTTTAACCCCAATCAAAGCAGTTACCAGATTTAAAAGACCTGAAATCGGTATTCCAATATAAAGTTGTCGCAGAAACGATTGCCCATCACCCATCGAATCAGCTACACCTTCAATCATAGCATCCTTTTGGCTTTCCGGCATTTCCATCATCTCCATATTCGCAATGGTTGATTCAAGAATCTTATCCATGTATTCAGGATCTATAAGCATGATCCACAGCTCACTCAACACTGAACTTAAGATGGTGATTATTGCACCGGTCAGAAAACCGAGAACGGCACCCTGGCCCAGTTTCATGAAAGGTGTCACCTCTTTGGTGAAGTGCCAAACAGCAACCAGGCCGGCAAATGCTGTAAAAAGGCAGATAACAAAACCGCTTAACATAGAGGGAGAAAAGAAGGAACCTGTTGGTTCAGCATTGATCTGCTGGTATCCGAAAAAGAGTCCCACAATAAAACTGACTAAGCCAAAAATAGCCCCAACAATAGCTGCAGACGGAAGATAATCACCAAACGATAACTTTTGTTCTTCGTCCTTTATTTCTTCATTCATGATGCATAATTATTTAGTTATTGTTTGTAAACAGGTCAAAAACAGATGCTGTCGCAGTAAAACCAAGAAACCAACCCAAGAGTACTCTTGACTCGTTACTGTTTTCCCACAGTTGAATTAAATTTCCTGAAAAATCGATTATTTGAGCCACGACCGCAAACAAAAGGTACCATAAAAACGGATTTTTTTTTATTCCCATACGAATAAATGCCGGAATGGCGAGCCAGCCACACAATAGTCCTATAAAGACACCAAAACAACGACTGTTTACAGCCATCTGCACTCCATCCAGATGAAAAGAACGAAGTGGATTTTGATGACAGATCCCACGAAAAAGATCTCCAGTCCAGTGTCCGATCGTGGATTTTGCCCCCCAAATGCCTCCACCCAAAGAGAAAAGAACCAATAACATCAACGAGATCAAAACCCCCAGATATAGCCCTTTGCTTTTCATATTTGATGAATATACATCAATAAAGTGAAGAATTTGTTGAGAATGACCTGAATCTCCCCCTTATCCTCAACAATGTTGGGCAACTGAATCTGCATTTGGGATATTCCAACTTATCAGGCTTCTTTCCAGACACCCATTGCAGAGTATTTTCCAACCCGTTGCTCAATAAGCTTTTTCGTTGACATTTTTTTAAGCCGTTTCAGACTTTTTACAATCTGATTTTTAACGGCTTCTGCCGATTTTTTATAATCTCTGTGTGCGCCTCCCAATGGTTCCGCAATAACACCATCAATAATCTTCAGTTCCAGCAGATCTTTGGCCGTTAGTTTAAGTGCAGAAGCGGCCTGCTCTTTAAACTCCCATGTTTTCCAGAGAATGGACGAACAAGATTCAGGCGAAATAACAGAGTACCATGTATTCTCCATCATATAGAGTTCATTTCCCATGCCTATTCCAAGTGCGCCCCCACTCGCTCCTTCTCCAATCACGATAGTGATAATCGGTACTTCCAGTGTAGCCATCAGCTTCAGATTCTTTGCAATCGCCTCTGCTTGCCCACGCTGCTCGGCCTCCAGTCCCGGAAATGCACCGGGTGTATCGAGGAACGTAATAACAGGAATACCAAATTTTTCTGCCACCTGCATCAATCGAAATGCTTTGCGATATCCTTCCGGATTGGCCATCCCAAAGTTTCTGTACTGTCGCATCTTCGTATCCCGGCCTTTCTGTTGGCCAATGATCATCACATTATTTCCATCAATCCTGGCTAATCCGCAGACCATCGCTTTATCGTCGGCAAAATACCTGTCACCATGTAACTCAACAAATTCTTCAGTGATCAAATCTATATAATCCAGTGTATAAGGCCGTTCGGGATGTCGTGCAAGCTGCACTCTCTGCCAGCGGGTCAGATTGCTGAATATAGACTCTCTAAGCTGATCAGCTTTTTTTCGCAGTCTGTCTATCTCCGGTTTTAAAACCTCATCACCCAAAGAAAGTTCGTTTAACTCTTCAATTTTTTTTTCTAAATCAGCAATTGGCTGCTCAAATTCCAAGTATTGCATGGGTTTTCAGAACAAAGTTTTTGTTTCAGCAAAATCTAAGACAAGTTAACTACAGATTTTAAAAAGGACAAAGCTTTATCTTGTTGAGGATCTAATTAATATCCGTTCAAGCGTCCGCTTCATCTCATCAGCAGCGGCATGCTCATTACGATTATTCACGAACAATTTCCATTTTCTCTGCAAAATGATCACAAAAATCTCTCATGTCACCACTGATTCTGGAATCGTTGATCGATCTTTCAAGGGTATCGGCCATTGTTACCAGTGTTTGATGAAAAAAGATTTTCATCTCATCAATGGTCATCTCTTTTGTCCATAGATCCAGCCTGAGTGTATCTTTGTTTTTCTGATCCCAGAGTGATAAAAACATCGCCCTGCAAGATGCCTCATCATATCCTTGCAAGTCTGTTGCTTTCCATTTGATATCACTGGGGATATTTTCCTCGTCCAGAAATACCTCAATATTGATTTTTTTTGATTCTGACTTCATAAAAAGGGTTTTAATATTTACAATTGTTTCGAATTTTATCCAGTACAAACTGGAAATCTTCCGGCAAATCGGAATCAAACTCTACGAACTCACCGGTTGAAGGATGTACAAAACCAAGGGTTTTAGCATGTAGTGCCTGTCTTGGCAATTTTGCAAAAAGATTTTTGAACATATTTTTTCTACTTCCTGTATTCGGGCCATATCTGACAGTGTCACCGCCATAAGTTTTGTCACCAAACAGAAAATAACCGTTAAACTGCATATGAACCCGGATTTGATGGGTTCTGCCGGTCTCCAGTTTTACCTCCAGAAGTGCAAGGTGGTCATACTCCTCCAGCCGTTTAAAGTGCGTAACCGCCTCTTTGCCGCCCTCCTTCAGAATTGCCATCACTTTCCGGTCTCTCGGCGATCTGCCCAGATTCCCCTCGATGGTACCCTCTTCTGGCGGTTTTCCCCAGACCAGAGCCCAATAGGTTCTTTTTGCTTTTTTTCTGGAAAACTGTCCGGATAATTTTTGATGGATATCATCATTTTTCGCCACAACCAGGAGTCCGCTGGTATCCTTATCCAACCTGTGCACGATTCCCGGCCGGAGAGCCTCTTTACCTGTTTCAGAAAGATTTTTATCGGTATGATACATCAACCCATTCACAAGAGTGC
>SKZL01000002.1 GCA_007127395.1 Balneolaceae bacterium | reverse complement strand
CAACCTGATCATGATCAATGAGATCTTGAAAGTTTTGCATGAAACAGACAACCACTCCATTCGTGCATTGGTCATCGAACATACATCAGAGTTCTTTTCTGCCGGGCTTGACCTTGAAAATACTGTTGAACTGACCGGGCCACAAATTGAAGAATTATCAAACCGTTTTCTTGAATTGATTCATGCGATCAGCTCTGCCCCGGTACCGGTTATAGCAACTGTTGACGGAAAAATAATGGGTGGCGCCACTGGTGTTGTTGCAGCTTGTGACCTGGTTCTGATTACTGAAAACGCCTCGTTTTCACTACCTGAAGTGATGTCTGGTATGATACCGGCACTCATTCTGCCTACACTGCTGAACCGGATTCCGGCTGGAAAATTACAAGCTCTCGGGGTCGGTTCTTTTGAAATCCGTGGTAAAGAGTTAATCGATTGTGGCTTCGCTGACAGATTTAGCAATAATCTTCAGGCACTACTTTCTGATCAACTGAAGAGGATTAAAAGAAGTCAGCCGCAGGCCATTCGAACTTTTAAAGATGTTCTAAAAAAAATAGATGATAGCCATTCAGAGGAGATGACTGCCATCGCGCAGAATGCTCTTCATAGCTGGCTGAAAAGAGATCAGCAACTCGATATCATCAAGTCCATCGCATCCGGTGAAGTTCCTTTTTGGAATAACACCCTTGAAAAACATGGTGTATCAGATGATTAAATTAACTTCAGACAATTCGGGACTCTATCATCTGCAAATGGCAGATGAAAAGGGGAAAAATGCACTCTCTCATCAAATGATCCATGATCTTCTGGAAGCATTTCAAGAGATTCGAAATGCTCCGGATGCTAAATCTTTACTCTTAAGCGGAACTCCGGACTATTTCTGTACCGGGGCTTCTGCTGAAATGATTCAGGAAATTTCAGATGGAAATCTTGCTGCCAATGATATCGACCTTGCCATTGAACTTATTTCATTCCCAATACCGGTCATAGCCTCATTGCAGGGATCTGCTGTAGGTGGCGGACTCGTACTGGCGCTCTGTTCTGATATCTCCATCGCATCTGAAAGCTCCCGTTATGGGTTTAATTTCACAGACCTCGGTTTCACGCCCGGCATGGGCACCACAGGCCTGCTGCCGGATTTGATTGGATATCAGCGCGCCGCTGAAATGATGATGACGGGTAAAATGTACAAGGGCAGGGAGCTTCAACAGATGGGTCTCTTTAACTATGTTGTCGAACAAGATGCAGTAGCCAATCAGAGTCGTGAAATCGCAGAGAGATTAACTGACAAACCCATACACGTTCTCAAAACACTTAAAGAGTACATCTCAAAACCCAGAATAAAACGGATTGAAGAAGTTCTTCAGAAAGAGAATGAGATGCACACATTCTGTTTTAAACATGATGAGACACGCTCTCAAATCAAAAGAAATTTCACCGGTAATCCATAATTCTTAATTGCAAATAACAAGGTTCACAATGAATAAACAAGACGTACAAAATCTGGTACTGAAAAATATGAAGATGAATATCGACAATCTGGAGGGACTGGAAATTGATACTCAAAAATCGATGGCTGCTTACGGTGCCAGCAGTATTGATATGATAGAAGTTGTAGCCGCCAGTATGCGAAATCTGAAAATTCGGGTACCAAGAACAAAACTGATCACTCTAAAAAATATTGATGAGCTTGTTGATACCCTGCATGAATATGTAGCGGAAGCATCAAACAACTCAGCAGATTCAAACCAAGGTTCTCAAGGCGTAGTATAATGTTCAAGGCAACCGATTTATTACAAAATTTGAGCAGTTCAGGAGTCACTCTTTGGAGAGATGGTGAGAATATAAAATACCACTCCTTGAATGGTGATTTATCGATTGAACTGTTGTCTCAAATCAAAGAGAATAAACCGGATCTACTCTCCTACCTGGAGAATCATTCCTATGAAGTAGCCAGACATCCTGCAACATTATCACAGCGTGCTCTCTGGAATATCTGGAAACAGGACAAATCCATTACTGCATATCATACGGCCATCAGTATGATCATTCCGGATTTGGACCCTCTCCGCCTGGTTCAAGCTTTCAAAAATGCTATTATCCGTCATCAGGCACTTCGAACCCGTTTTATTCCGGTTGATGGAAGGCTCTATCAACAGATCTGCAATTTTATACCGCCTGAAGAACAATTACTGGATGTTCGCCTTTCATCAAAAGAAGAGATTCAACAGATGGTTGAAGAGCAGTATAAGAAACCTTTCGACCTGGAAACCGGCTCACCTCTACGATTATCCCTGCTCAGAATATCTGAGAATTCAACGATTTTTCTGCTGACAGCCCACCACATCATCCTGGATGGAGCGTCAGGCTGGCAACTGCTGAATGAAGTTTTTGAAGAGTATTCAGGTATAAATTCATACCCGGCTGTTGCGCCGCGTCAGATGAGTGATTTCTCAACCTGGCAACATCAAATGCTGAACAGTGATGTTGCAACAGAGCTTTCCGAATACTGGAGCAAAACACTCACCGGAGCGCCTTACACACTTAATTTACCGGAAGATTTTTCACGGCCTGCCGAACACAGCTATAATGGCTCCACAGTTCCCGTTCTGATTTCTGAACAACTCTCTAATAGAGTACGACAGCTGGCCAGAGAACTGGATGTCACTCTCTACACCCTATTGCTTTCGGCTTTTCAGATCTTATTGGGCAGATATACAGGGCAGACTGATTTTCTGGTTGGATCTCCGGCCAATGGCCGTACAGAGGCAGAACATGATCAGATTGTCGGGTTCCTTGTCAATATGATTCTACTGCGGGCAGATCT
>SKZL01000031.1 GCA_007127395.1 Balneolaceae bacterium | reverse complement strand
GTGGGAGCTTTTGGGTGATACTTTCTTATCGTTAATACAAAACCCACATGTCAATCCGGATCAAAAGATGGAACTTGTTCGTTACCTTTTTATCCAAAGTCAAAACAGGCCGGATGAAACTGTTTTGACTGAACTGACTGCAACCCTGATTACGGCAATAAGTGAACATGAACCTGATTATGGACCGGCACAGTTGATGGCTTCTGACTACTTTATTCAGCAAGAGGAGTTTGAAAGAGCCCTTGAAACACTTGCGCGTTTGAACCGTGTTTCTCCCGGGATTGCGGATGCCTGGGGACAAAGAATGCAACTGCTCTTTTCTCTTGAGCGATATGATGATGTAATTGATCTCTCTGGTGAAGCCAATCAGCAGGTTCCGGATAATGCTTTCATACAATTTTTTACCGGCGCGGCTTATATGCTGACCTCTCAATATCAACCCGCTGAAGAGTGGCTGGAGAACGCTACTCTTTCCCCTTCACAAAGAAATTTCAGATCTGTTGTCTACAGTACTCTCGGCGATGTACGTCACGAACTGGAAAAATGGGAAGAGACGGTAAGTGCCTTTGAAACTGCATTGCGGCTCGACAGAGAGAATCATACAGCTCTCAATAACTATGCTTATTATCTCTCTCTCCGAGAGGAGAACCTCGATACGGCTCTGGAAATGTCTTTACGTGCCACTGCAATGGAACCTGATAACGCTGCCTATCTGGATACTGCAGGTTGGGTATATTTTAAAAAAGGTGATCTGGAAAATGCACTTCACTATATTCAGCTTTCAGTCAATACCGGTGATGCGAGTGCTGAAGTACTTGAGCATCTGGGTGATGTTTACGACGCAATGGATGACCAAGAAAATGCGATGAAATGGTGGGAAAAGGCATTTGAGATGGACTCTGAAAGAACTTATTTGAAAGAGAGAATTTCTGATGACTAAACAGCGATATATTTATTACCACTTTCTCTTGTTGATCCTGGTATTTGTTCTATATACAGGTTGTTCAACAACAGCCGTTGTGGCAGATACCGAATCTCTTGAACCGGCCGATATCACAACGGATGAATTAATGGCTCTGATACCGGATTACAAGGAACGGTTGTCCACAATTAGCGGATCCGGCCGCGCAATAGTCAGCGAACCGGGAAACAGTGATAGAGTCTCCATTCAATTTCAATCCAACAGGGAGGAAAGCTTCATTCTGGTACGCAGTGGCGCCGGAATTGAAGGAGGCCAGATTTTTGTAGACCGTGATTCATTGATGATCTATAATCGTCTCGACAAAAAAGCGGAAAAGGTGTCTATCCATCAGGGAAACCTGAGCAGCGTGGGATCACTTGCTTCTGTTAATTTGGTGGATCTTTTCAACTACACGATAGATCCTGATACCATTGATAAAATATTCCTTGATACCAACTCTTATGTCCTTCTTCTTACCAACAGATCACTGATCCGGATATCCACAAGAAGTGGAATCGTAGAAAGTGTTGTACATGCAAACGAAAACAGTTCAGCGCCCTACAGCAGGCTCGAATATGAAGGTTATGCCAACATTGATCAGCTGCTGTTGCCAAGGCGTATTACAATATATAGTAAGGATGGCCTTTCACGGGCTACACTTCTGGTTCAGCGTCTGGAAATCAACCCGACACTGCCTCCACTGGGTATTGACCTTCCGAATGATATCCCCATTCAAAGATTATGATGTCACGAATTCTACAATTAACGCTTTTTATCATTTTATTCCAGGCTGTGGGGGCATTCGGACAATCATCCTACGATTATTTGAGGGCTCAGCTTCTGGAACGTCAGCAGAATACAAGATCTCAGATTGAGAATATTGACAGGCAAATAGCTGCCATTTCAAACCGCCTGTCTGAAACAACTGAGGAGTATGAGTCTCTGTACAGGCAGTATGAAGAGCTAACCAGGCTTATCTCCCTTCAGCAGGAACGATTGCGGCAAATGAACCGCGAACAGCGCGTGATCACCGAAGAGATTCAACTCATTGAAAGCAACCTTGCAGAGTTGGAAAGAAACCTTCAGCGACTTATTGATCAATACAAATCTACTCTGACTTATCTTTATAAGCATGGCAGAACTACCGAACTTGCTTTGATACTTACAGCAACTTCCCTCAATCAATTAATGATCCGGTCTTACTATCTGACAAGGTTCAATGATCATGTACAGGGTCAGGTGGATGAAATTGAAGAGACTCAAAGACAACTTGAACGCTCCAGACAAGACCTGGAGCAGACCAGGGAGCGTAATCAAACTGTTTTGGCTGAAATAAGAGAAGAAACAACCAATTTACAGCGCCAGGAGGAACAACAGCGTACGGTTGTGGATGCACTCCAGAGTGATATCGACAATCTGGAGAGACAGGTTGAGAGGCAGCAACAGCAACGTGAAAACCTGGAATCTGCCATGGAAAACCTGATACGTGACGAGGAGCGCCTTCGCAGAGCGGAAGCCGGTGGTGGTGAAGTGGTCGTTAGGAGAGAACTTGATTTGAGTGATGCTGAATTGAATGCATTTGAAAGCCGTTTCAGATCGCAAAGAGGTCAGCTTCCATGGCCGGTAGAAAACGGAACGATCACACAGCGATTCGGCGTGCGAGTCAATCCGGTTCATAACACCCGAATACCAAACCCGGGTGTTGACATCTCGGCTCTTCCCGGCTCAACTGTCAGGGTTGTAAGCGACGGTTATGTGTTCGGTGTACAAGCATTGCAGGGATATGGTGATGTCGTATTTGTTAACCACGGTAACTATCGGACCGCCTATGGAAACCTTAGCGAAATCTACGTTCGAAGAAAT
>SKZL01000015.1 GCA_007127395.1 Balneolaceae bacterium | reverse complement strand
TTCATCGTGATTTCTAAGAATCGAGCTTGCACGTTCAATCGCAAATTGAAAATCCTGTAAACCTGCATTTGACGGTGACGGATGAACACGAATGAGTGTGTTCGGATTGATCTCGGGAATCTGCCTCAGATTGCTCTCGAGTCCGGCATTGTAGAACTGTTTGGTATTGTAGAAGGTGTTGTAGTACGCATTAAAATTTTTCCATCCCTGCTTGAATGTAGTGCAACCGCTAAAAAGCAGGATAATAAGTACTATTTGAACACATTTCTTCACATCAGGTCAACGATCGGATTAATTTTTCCGTATAACAATCTGTTAAAGCTCCTCTATGGTACTAACCTTGATCATGTTGGTACTGCCTCTCTTAGCCAAAGGCATACCGGTTGCAATAATCACACGATCACCCGGATTCACAACACTCGATTTTACCAGGTAGTCTTCCATCATTTTGACACTCATATCTGTATCGAAAATTTCATCCAGTTTTACAGACTGAACACCCCATACCAGGTTCAATTGTCTTCTGACGATCTGGCTTTCGGTAAAGGCGATAATCGGCACTTTGGGCCGGAATTTTGCAATTCTGCGCGCTGTATTTCCAGAATGTGTGATCGTTGCAATCGCTTTTGCATCCACATTTTCACCCAGTGTTACACAGGAGTAGGCAAGCGATTCAATCACCTGTTTCTCCTTCCAGTCCGGTTTTTTGTAATTCAGGCTATAGTAGATGCCGGAGGTATTCTCTTCCACCGACCTGACAATTTTGGACATCGTTTTAACAGCTTCCACAGGGTATTTGCCCGCTGCTGTTTCACCGGAGAGCATCACTGCATCTGTTCCGTCAACAACCGCATTTGCAACATCTGAACTTTCAGCACGGGTAGCACGCGGATTGTTGATCATCGAATCGAGCATTTGGGTCGCTGTGATCACCGGTTTGCCTGCAATACGGCATCTTTCGATAATTTTTTTCTGAACCAGCGGCACCTGTTCACTTGGTATTTCAATACCCAGATCGCCCCTGGCCACCATGATACCATCGGCCTCTTCAATGATTTCATCAATCACCTCCACGGCTTCCGGTTTCTCAATTTTGGCAATCACGCCTGCATTGCTGTTTTTTGCCCTGACCCTTGAGATCACATCCTGAACATCCCGAGCCGATCTAACAAATGACATGGCAACAAAATCGACACCGGCATCGAGGCCAAACTCCAGATCTTCAATATCTTTTTCAGTTATTGAAGACATCGAAATCTTGACATCGGGCAGATTCACTCCTTTTCTTGACTTTATCAAACCCCCAACCAATACCTTTGCCATCAAAAAGCCTTCACCTTTTTTGATCACCCGCAACTCAAGAAGCCCGTCATCAACCAGTATCTGATTCCCCTCTGTTGCATCATCCGTCAGGTTCTCATAGTCAATAGGGATAATTTCTGAAGTTCCTTCAACATCCTCCGTTGTAATTTTGACAACAGATCCCTCCTTTATAAACTGGCCATCATCTTTCATTTGGCCGACACGGATTTTCGGGCCCTGAAGATCCATCAATATTGGGATAGAGTATTTATACTTTCTGGCGACCTGCCTAACGTATCCAATCGTTCGTTTGTGATCTTCATGGCTGCCGTGAGAGAAGTTGATTCTGACAACATTCATTCCTGCTCGCAGAAGTGCTTCGATCCCTTCTACGGTGTTACTGCTTGGCCCAAGTGTGCAGACAATCTTCGTTCTTTTCCCGCTGCTAATCATATAAATCGTTTATTCTTATTGAAATTTTATAAAAAAATAATATAATAATCGTTAAAGGTAAGCAATTATATTCCAGAATTGCTGTTAGTAATATTGAAACATAAATTAATAACAGAACATCTGAAATTATTTGCTCAATTTTTCCGTTTCGTATTCTATATGAAATTTCGACATACTACAATTTTATTACTACTCGCCTTTCTGGCATACAGTTCCGGTTGCGTCCGATCTGCTAACCCTGATGTTGAGCGTGGCTCTTTTTTCTATTTTCAGGATGGTTATCCGGAAGTAAGAATGTCATCAATCGGTTATCTGAGCGAAACCGATGAGGCGTTAATCAGCATCACAACAGACATTGTTTTAGGTAGTTTGATCTACTCTACACACAATGATACCAGAACAGCCAATCTGAGTATAGAAATACGCGTTCTGGAGGTTGATGGAACTTTTACGGAAACAGTGAGGCGTAACTTTGGAGTGGAATCAAGCTTTGAAGGAAGTTATATGAGCCAGGATGTGTTTACTCATGACGAGACCATCGAGGTACAGCCGGGCAGGTTTGAAGTACAGGTCACTGTTTTGGACCAGTCATCAGGCAGGGCATCTTCCAGAACAAGTGAAGCGATGATACCCGATCCTGAAGATCCACAAATCAATATTACTACTGTGAGGCTGCTTGGAAAGGCAGAAGGTGAACCTGAAGATCCATTCTTTCCCATCACCACATACACTGTATCTACCGGCCTGGATAGCCTGCAATTTATATTCCAGGTTACCAACAACGATATGGATTCACCTCTTACCATAGAGTCCAGACTTTTGAAATTTAATGCTGACAACTCTCCGGCCCGGCCAATGAATTTTAACAACTACAGTGCCTCCTCTCTGCCCTATCTGGGTGTTGACATGAGAAACCCGGAAGTTATTGATGCGGTAACAAGAAGGCTGGATCAACCCGGAAGCGTCCTTATTGAAAATAAGTATCCTCTTCTGGAGAAAGGGAATTACAGATTTGAGGTAGTAACTGCAGATGAGCGTGGTGATGATATCTACAAAGCGCGTGATTTTGCCA
>SKZL01000120.1 GCA_007127395.1 Balneolaceae bacterium | reverse complement strand
TTCATCCTGCATCCAATCTCGCAGCCAAACAACCATTCCGGCCTCTTTCGGATCTCCAAATTGGGAGATTAAAGCGGGTTCCAGAATTCTATGGAGCAGATATTCACGATCAACAATAAAACTTATATGCCCTGCAACACTCTTACTGTCCATATTAATAAGTGCGGTGGTCATGGTACGGTGTGCATCGAATGATGGCCGGTTATTGAAGCGAAACTCGTCGAGTTCAATCGTGTTCAAGCCGGATACAGATATCCCAAAACCATCGCAAACTTCTTTTGGGATATCGAACGATGTTAGAAAATGGCCTGAATGGTAATCAAACTTGTAGACCGGATATTCTGGTTTATAACAACCGTTTAGATGGTTGGGCACAAAGTAGATGTGTGAAAACAGACTGTCCTCAAGGGCTTCAAATAGAAGCTGGTTAAAATGGTCTGGAAATGTACCACTGATTTGCCATGACTGTTCCAAATCAGCAATATCCAGATTTCGGATGCCTCTTAACGGTTTACCAAATTGTTGCCATACGTGCCGGGTGTACTCTTCCAGCTGATATTTCCGATTCTCTTTTGCAGATTCAATCGTGGAATCGCGCAGGGCATAAAGAGAGTAGATATTCATCGCTGTAAGCGCAAGAACAGCCAGGATTGCAATTCCAAAAAAGAACCACCGGGTTGTATTGCTCTTTTTAAAGTTGTCGAAGAGTGTCATTGTATAGAAAATGTAATGATTTTCATAGGGTGCATTAATAACGTATGAAAAGATAGAGTCTTACTCTGAAACACCTAAACAATTTATAATATTTTACGATAATTAAAATTTTTACTCCCAAACGTTATTTCCTCTGTAATAGTCGGGAAACAGACGGTCCGGGTCAATTTCGACCTTAACAACTTCGCGGGAATCTTCAACTCTATATCTGTAGGTTCGATTGCCCATCAGCCAATGATCCTGCTCAATTCTACGATCCAGCTCCTCTCCATCGGCAAAGGTGATTCTTAACAGAACGGGCATCGGCACCTCCCCAAGGTCTTCAATCACAATAACGGTTTGTCCATTTTCGGTATAAACATCCTCTATTGATTGATCCAGAACCCATGTCTCATAATACCATGCCCTCCAAAACCAGGAGAGATCTTTTCCGGTTACATCCTCAATGGTGTTGAAAATATCCCATGGATAAGGGTGCTTGTAAGCCCAGCGCTCAATAAGAGCCAGATGAGCTTCCATGAACAGTTCTTCTCCAAGTACACCCCTTAGTGCATAGAGAACGGAAGCCGGTTTTGGATATGATGCAATACCATAGGCCGGGCCGGGATAGTGATAATCGGACCATCGCATAATTTCACCTTCAAAATCGGATCCGGCAATCTGGAGATACTGTCTGAACACATCGGTCTGGTCAAAACGGTCGGGCCCAAAGAAATCGATATTTGCCTCATTGGTGTGAAATGAGGTGTGCCCTTCATCTATCCAGGTGAATCGCCGTTCATTTGTACTGATAATCATTGGGAACCACATATGAGCCAGTTCATGCGCTGTAACTCCATACAGTCGTGTAGCCCCGGCAGTGTTGTAATCGCCAATAATTGTCATCATTGGAAATTCCATACCGCCGCCAATGATGTCAGCACCTTCCACGGACGTCATGTGTGGCCATGGGTATGGGTGTTGCATATAATCAGATAGAAACGAAATGGAGTGTTGTGCATATTCGGTCTGTCTTTCCCAGAGAGGGGCAGATTCTCTGTAGAATGTGTTGATCCGTGTGAAATCGGTTGAACCGTCTCCGTTGAGGTCACCAACCGGTGTTCGGGCTCCTTCCCATCTTGACTCCAGAGTTGCACTGAATGCTACATCCCGGACTTTATCTGACCGGAATTTCCAAGTCAGTGTGCCATCGCTATTTTGAAGGGTAGCATGTTCAAGCTCATCAAAATCTGCAATGAGATAGGGTTCATCACTGTTCCCGGCTGCACGATAACGATCCAGTGTCTGTTCTGATAGTGTCTCTTCAGGGTTCAGAAACTCTCCGGTGCCCATCACAATCCACTCCTTTGGAGCGGTTACGGTTAGGGTGTAGTCTGCAAATCCATGATAAAATTCAGCATTTCCAAGGAATGGGTCATAGAACCAACCGTGTACATCATCATAAACAGCAATTTGCGGATACCAGTAGGCGATAAAATAGAGGTTGTCGCGGCTTCTTCCCATTCTGCCGGAGGCTCCCTCTTCCGGCACCAAAAAAGACCACTCAAATTCAAACGACATAGATTCGCCGGAACTCAGTATTTCATCCGGAAAAAGATAGAGCTGAGTACCCTCCATAATATATCCTGAAGCACCCTGGGTCCATCGGGCAGCCATGGTTGTTGGCTCCAGCTCCACTCCTTGAGCTACCACTTTATGCAGCTCAACGCCCCCTGTGATCTCAGTTACATCCATCTTTGGGGTACCGGCTTTATGCAGATTTTGTGCCAGTTCCACGACAATGACATCCAGATCTGCCGGTGAATTATTCTGATATTGGATCACCGCTGAACCGTGTAGAGTATGATTTTCGGGGTCCAGTTCCGCAAAAAGATCATAACTGGCATAATTTTGCCAGTAATTAACACCGGGTTCGCCGGTTTGAGACCGGGTTCCCATCATTATCGCTGTACGGAAAGAGTCCGATACATCAATCGGGTAGGGGATGGGCCGCTCGATTGAAAAAGCATCGTCCCGGGAGCTAACCGTCTGCTCCTGTTGGACAGGTTCTGTTGTTGTGCAGGATAGCAGAAGCAGTAAAGTAGCTGTGAAGAGTGATAGTTGTGATAAACAG
>SKZL01000358.1 GCA_007127395.1 Balneolaceae bacterium | reverse complement strand
TATTTGGAATTCAGTCCAATATTTAGATGTTCGGTCCTTTTTTGGGTGTTTAAGGTCTCCAAACTGAGATGGCAAATCTGATTAAACCATCGTCAGATAGGCCGTCTCCAATGTCAGGCCGGGGCCAAATGCCATGGTGATGGTCTCTTTGTCGCTGCCAAGATCATCTTCAGTAAAGGTCGATATGAGATCTTTTAATACAAAGAAGATTGTTGCACTGCTCATGTTCCCATATTCGGAAAGGATCTTTCTGGACGATTTAAGTGCCAGTTCGGGTAAATTGAGCACTTCTTCAATTTTATCCAGGATAGCGCGTCCGCCGGGGTGAATCGCCCAAAGATCTATTTGCTCCGCAGTTTTAGAAAAATGTTGCTCAAACTCATCCAGAAAAAGGTGCATTCCATCGCCAAGCAGATCAGGGATGTAGTTGGAGAGAATCATCTCGAATCCGGTATCACCGATCGTCCATGCCATATCCTTGCTACTGTTTTCCAGGATTTTGGAGACAAAGCGGTTCATCTTAAAAGCGGGTTTGGCCGGCTCACGGCTACTCACAATAGCTCCGGAACCACCATCCGCAAAGACCGATGCGGAGAGGATATGATCCAGTTTCGGATTGGCCTGAAAATGGAGAGTGCAGAGTTCAACCGATACGATCATCACGTTCGCGTTCGGGTTGGCTTTGCAGATTTGATCCGCCATTTTCAGCGCAGGAATGGAGGCATAACAGCCCATGAATCCCAGGTGATAGCGTTCGATGGATGGGGGAAGACCAAGCGTGCGGATGATATCAAAATCGGGTCCGGGTGCATAAAAACCGGTGCAGGATACTGTTATCAGATGGGTTATGTCGTTCGTTTCAAAAATGGAATTCTGAATCAGCTTCTGAGCTACATCCACAAAAAGTTTTCGTCCCTCACGGATATAGGTATCATTTCGGCTGGCTGTACCCGGTGCACTGCCCTGGCCATTAAAAAAAAGTGAGTGTGAACTCTCTGCACGGAAATCGTCAATCACCGAGTGCCTCGTTTCGATGCCTGATTTGGAATAGATGTAGTGAATCAATTTACGGTCGCGATCGGTTCCGGGAACGATCTCCTTCATGCGCTCCCTCAGTTCAACCTGTTGATGGGCAAATGGTGGTGTGGCGGTTTCTATGTGGTGGATGTATGGCAAGGTTCAGGGTTCAAAAGGTTCAAAGGGTTCAAAGGGTTCAAAAGGTTCAAAGGGTTCAGGGTTCAAAGGGTACAGGGTTCAAGGGTTCAAAGGGTTCAAGGGTTCAAAGGGTTCAAGGGTTCAGGGTTTCTGGCATCTATCTATGTCAGGGTGTCATCCTGAATTTATTTCAGGAACTCAAAACCCGCATTTTTGAATGAAGCCATGGTTCATCATTATTAACCGGATGAATTATAGGACTACATTCGTCTATCTAATCAAATCCAACACTGGAAAAAATCGTTCGGTTGTACGAATATTAAATCTAAAACGTTGGCAATCAAGGTCTTTGTATAAACCATGACACAAATCCTTGCTATTCAACAAAGCCGCGTCGTATTGGTTCATTTGTTAAACCAAAAGCATGGGTGGTAGAATGAAAATTCACACAGCATTTCTACTGAATCTGATAATCTTTATCACCTTGCCGATGAGCGTTCTGTCTGAACCGATGGAATCGCCAAATTCGGCCTCAGCAGATACACTAAAAACTGAAGATACTGACGTTCGGGTGGTTCATCCGGAGGCTGACCCATGGGTCTTTTATGATCCTGTTGACCCAATATTTGAAATGCAATCCGGAATTTATGCCGGCACTATGGACATCGGAGCTGAATTCACAGTGATGAACCGCTATTACGATTTTTATGCTACCCTCTTTGGCAGTTATCATTTCGGTTTGAACCGGCGTGTTCAACATTCACAGCGCAACTTGCACGGTGGAGTTACTTTTGGGAAAGAGTATCTGCTGCGTGAAACCGGTGATTTTGAAGAGGGTACACGGTATTACGCCAGGGTAGGGCCGGGTATCAGCTTTTCTCAAATCGTCTATGACGACAACCGCGATGAACGACTCTATTTTGGCCTGCACTCTTCATTTGCGGCCGGAGGATCAGATTGAGCATCGAGCTCAGATGCTCTCCTATATTTTCCTGAGTGAAGTACAAAAAGTGTTGGATCGAAAAGCTTGGACGCAAAAGAAACTGGCTGATGAGATCGGTACATCTGCCAGTTATTTAACTCAATTGTTACGTGGTGACAGACTGCTAAATCTCAAAACTGTTGCCAAAATTGAGGATGCTCTAAATATTCGATTTGAGATTAAAGCTCTCGAAACGAAAGGCAATGCATTGAACTATCCAAATAAGAAAGATCTGTAACTGGATCAAGCTCAGGTGAATGAATCTTGAGTTTTAAATGGTATTTTGCATATTATTTGAGAACCCTGAAAAGTTAATTCGGATAAATTGATAATAAAATGAGAGAGCAAGCGATCACCATATCAAATTTCCTTTTTTTTATAGCATTTCTGATTTTGAGCGCATGCCAAAACGATGTTCATACCATCTATTTCGACAGCAGCCATGAAGTTTCAGGCCAATTGATTGCACTTGAGGATATCACTCCAGGGCTGCCCGCCGATTGGGATGAGTACAACTATGTGGTTCTGGAATTCATGATCACCACCCCACAGCGTTTTAATGTGGGCTTCACTACGGATGATGGTTATAATGAACTGCGCATCATGAGTTATGTACCAAATGGCTGGAACAAGCTGGCCATTCCGCTCCGGTTTTACCGTGAACCGCCCGGAGCCTGGCACGATCTGGCCG